>NZ_BAZI01000266.1 GCF_001310775.1 Stenotrophomonas pictorum JCM 9942 | reverse complement strand
GTGAAATCTCCGGCATGACGCCGGCCTGCGCCAGCTGCTCGTCCAGGCTCTGGTAGACCTTGCCGATCATGTGCGCGAACTCGCGCTCGCACAGCTTGATCAGCACCAGACGCACTTCCGGCGCCAGATCACAGGTGGAAAACGCCTCGTGCACGGCCACACCGATGTGCTCGGCACCAATGGGGTTGGTATCGGCATCGAGTTCGGCAACGCCCCCGATCCAGGCCAGGCGGCGGTCGATCCGGGCCAGCACCGGCTTCCAGTCGCGCAGCAGCACGGTGGCGAAATTGCGCACCGCCAGCCGCGATTCGAGCACATGTTCGGGTACCAGACTCAGCCCACCCTCGGTCTGACCGGCCAGTACGCTTTCAGCCGATTGAACGGTACCCGCCTCCAACGCATCCCACGCCTTGCGCAGATGGGTGTTGAACAGGGTGACAATTTCCTCCCGGCGACGACGCAGTTCACGCATGCCGTCCAGGAACAACAGCTGGGATGCGCCGGCACCTTCCGCGCGATCGAACAGGGCATCGTCAAAACCGGCCAGCACTTTGCCGAAAGAGGCCCCCAGCGCAGGCAGCACGGCGTTGCGCACCTGCACCAGCAGCGCCCGGTTTTGCCCGGAGTGCCCGGACGGATGCGGATTGGACATCATGCGCAACAGCTCCACACCCGGACAAACGCTCGGTTGTTGGGTATCAGATAAGAGTGGACGGACGCTATCCCTGTTTCCGCCCGCACATGGTAGGCGGGAAAGCTGAACAGGGTCAGTGATGGAGTGCGCACTTCGTACCTCGTGACCGGCGTCCCGGTATGGAGTGCCATGCTAAGCGGCACGCCGGTTGTTGGCGAATCTGCGCACATTCAGCCATGCGGACGCAGTGCACAGAATTGGCGGGCAGCCCGTCACAACCGGCCCCGCGGGCCCCGACGTCTATAATCGATGGCCGTTTTCCCTGTCTGAGCCCCCATGCCCGACAACTGCTTCCTGCAAGCGCTGGACCAGCGCCGCTCGGTTCCCTCACGGCTGCTGGAGGCCCCCGCTCCGGACGACGCCACCGTGCTGCGCATGCTGCAATCGGCGGTCCGCGTACCCGACCACGGCAAGCTGGTGCCGTTCCGTTTTCTGCGCCTGCGCGGCGATGCCCGTCACAGTCTGGGCGAATTCCTCGCCCGCCGCAGCCGCGAGCGCAACCCGCAGGTGGCCGAGGCCGCGGTGGAGAAAGACCGTCTGCGCTTCTCGCACGCCCCGTTGATCATCACCGTGATCGCGCGGCTGCAGGAGGACAAGGTGCCACCGCAGGAGCAGCTGCTCACAGCCGGCTGCGTCTGCTTTGCGCTGCTGCAGGCCGCCCAGGGCTTCGGCTTCGGTGCGCAGTGGCTGACCGCCTGGATGGCCTATGACGCGGAAGTGGCGCGATATCTGGGTCTGACCGAAGACGAGCGCATTGTCGGCTTCATCCATATCGGTACACCGAAGCTGCAGGCACCCGAACGCGACCGCCCCGATCCGGCGGTGCTGCTGCAGGACTGGCAGGCGTGAACGCAGCCGCCGTGCCGCAACCGCTGTACCTGATCGATGCCAGCATCTACATCTTCCGCGCCTGGCATTCGATGCCGGACGACTTCCAGGACAGCCAGGGCTGGCCGGTCAATGCGGTACATGGCTTTTCCCGTTTTCTGCTGGACCTGCTCGAACGCGAGCGTCCACGGCACATCGCCGTGGCGTTCGACGAGGCGCTGGACAGCGGCTTCCGCCATCAGCTCTACCCCGCTTACAAGGCCAACCGCGATCCGGCCCCGGAAGAACTGCGCCGCCAGTTCGCCCACTGCAAGGCACTGTGCGCCGCGCTGGGCCTGAACGTGTTGGGCGACCGCGCCTACGAGGCCGATGACCTGATCGGCAGCGCGCTGCATGCGGCGCGCGCGCACCCGCTGCGCGGAGTGATCATCTCCGCCGACAAGGACCTCTCGCAGCTGCTGGGCGACCACGACCAGCAGTGGGACTACGCGCGCAACCAGCGCTGGGACGCGGCCGGGGTGAAAGCCCGGCACGGCGTGCACGCCCATCAGATTGCCGACTACCTGGCGCTGTGCGGCGATGCGGTGGACAACATTCCCGGCGTGTCCGGTATCGGCGCCAAATCGGCAGCGGTGCTGCTGGCGCATTTCGGCAGCTGGACACGCTGCTCGAACGCATCGAGAGGTGCCGTTCCTGCGCCTGCGCGGTGCGGCCACGATGGCCACGCGCCTGCGTGAGCAGCGCGAGCAGGCCTTGCTTTTCCGCCAGCTGACCACCATTGCCGTGGACGCGCCGCTGGCCACCGCGCAGCCCGGCTTCCTCCGTACCCAGGCCGATGCCGACATGCTCGGCGGGCTGTGCGAGGCGCTGCGTTTCGGCCCGATGACCCGGCGCCGGCTGCTGGCCGCGGCCGGACTGGAATCCCCTCCCGCTTCCGTCAACGAGTTCGCATGAATCACAACACCGCAGAACCCCGCGTCGTCTATGAAGGCAAATACCAGCGCATGCTGGTGCGGGGCAGCTGGGAATATTCCGAGCGCACCCATGCCGGTGGACTGGCGGCGATCATCATCGCCGTCACCCCGACCGACAATGTGCTGTTCGTCGAACAGTTCCGCGTGCCGCTGCAGGCGCGCACCATCGAGATGCCGGCCGGGCTGGTGGGTGACATCGACGCCGGCGAGTCGATCGAGGCCTCGGCGGTGCGCGAGCTGGAAGAGGAAACCGGCTGGACCGCCGCGCACGCCGAGGTGCTGATGATCGGCCCCACCTCCTCCGGCGCCAGCAGCGAGAAGATCGCCTTCGTCCGCGCCACCGGCCTGCGCAAGGTCGGTGCCGGCGGTGGCGATGGCAGCGAGGACATCACCGTGCACGAGATCCCGCGCGCCCGCGCCGCCGCCTGGCTGGTGGAGAAGATGGGCGAAGGCTACGAGCTGGACGCCAAGCTCTGGGCCGGGCTGTGGATGATCGAACACCATCTGGATGGCACCCCACGTGGCTGATTCGGGCAATACCCGCCCCGTCCCGCTGCTGGGCAGCAGCGATCCGGCCGTGTTCACCGTGCACAACCCGCACGGCCGCTCGCCTTTCCTGCTGCTGGCCGACCATGCCGGCCAATGCGTGCCGGCGACGCTGGAAAATCTCGGGCTGCCGCCGCACGAGCTGGACCGCCACATCGGCTGGGATATCGGCATCGCCGGCACCACCCGTGAACTGGCGCGGCGGCTGGATGCGTGGGCGATCGAGCAGACCTATTCGCGCCTGCTGATCGACTGCAACCGGCCGCTGGCGTCACCGACGCTGATTCCGGAAACCAGCGACGGCACCGCCATTCCCGGCAACCTCGGCTTGAGCGATGCGCAGCGCCGGCAGCGCATCGACACCATCCACACGCCCTACCACGCCCGCATCGAGGCCGAACTGGCGCGCCGACGCGACGCCGGCCTGCCGACGCTGCTGGTGATGATGCACAGCTTCACCCCGGCGATGGACGGCATACAGCGCCCCTGGCACGCCGGCGTGCTGTACCACCGCGACACCCGCTTCGCCCAGGCCCTGCTGCGGGCGCTGCGTGACGAGGGTGACCTGGTGGTCGGCGACAACCAGCCGTATTCGGTCAACAGCAGCAGCGACTACGCGGTGCCGGTGCACGGCGAAGGCCGCGGACTGGTGCATGTGGAACTGGAGATCCGCCAGGACCTGATCGCCGGGGCAGCCGGCCAGCACGCCTG
>NZ_BAZI01000265.1 GCF_001310775.1 Stenotrophomonas pictorum JCM 9942 | reverse complement strand
TCCCGTGCGGGCAAACGGGGTCAGCACCATGCGCAGGCGCAGCTGCAAGGCCGGTTTGCCCTCGGGCGCCGGCAGTGCCATCGCCGGTACCGGCGCGGTTGGACTGGGCAGGCTTGCTTCAATGCGGTCACGGGCAAAGGGGTCACGCCCGTCCAGATAGCGCATGGCCGACTGCACATCGCGCCAGCCCACGTACTCCATCAGCGCCTTCATGTCCCAGCCTTGGTCGTTGGCCCAGCTGGCAAAGCCGCGGCGCAACGAATGGCTGCTGTGGAGCCCCGCATCGGCAAAGCCGGCACTGGTCAGCAACTCGCGTAGCAGGCGCACCAAGCTGTTGGGATGCAGGCCCTCGGCGCTCACCTGGCCCCATTGGTTAACCGCCCGAAACACCGGCCCTTCGTGCAGGTCGGCCGCCTGCAGCCACACCTGGGTCGCCTCCACCGGGCACAACCGCGACAACGCCGGCACCTTGTAGGTGACGCCGGCGGCCTGGCGGTCGCCCTTGCTGCGCGGCAGGAAACAGGTCATCCCCTGTCCCGGCACCAGCGTGAGATGGGCCACGTCCAGACGCAGCAGTTCATCGCCACGGAAGCCCCGCCAGAATCCGAGCAGCACCAACGCTCGGTCGCGTTGATGGCGCAGCGCCGCCGCTCCGTCGCCCCGGGCATGCGCCGCCGCGATCGCGGCAGCCAACCAGTCATCGAGCTCGACCAGCCGCCGAATCTGCAGCGGCGCGGCTTGCTTGACCTGGCCCGGGTGCAGGGTCTGGATGCCTTTGAGCACCTTGCGCACCAGCGGCGACCGGGTCGGGTCGACAAAGCCGTGGTCGCGGTGCCAAGAGGCAATGGCGGCCAGCCGGTGGCGAAGCGTGCTGGCGGCTAGGGTCTGCGCATACGCGGCCAGGTACCGCGCCACGCTGTCCGGTGTCGCTGGGAGGTGGCCTTGCCATTCAACCTCGAAGTGCCGCAGCGCCGACGCATAGCTGCGCACCGTGTTCTGGCGCGTGGCTGCATCGAGGTAGCGGTCCAGTTCGGTCACTGGCGCGTGGCCTCCACAGCGACCGGCTGCCGCAGGGTCGACAGGATGGTGCATTCAGCCCGCTGCCCACCGTGGCAACTGGCAATCACCCGTTCCAACTCGGTGGCCATGCGCTCCAGGTCGGCCATGCGCGCCCGCACGTCGGTCAGATGGCTGCGTGCCAGCCGGTCCACGTCCCCGCACGAAAGCTCCTCATCGCCGGCCAGCTGCAGCAGGCTGCGGACCTCCTCCAGGCTGAAGCCTAGGTCCCGGCCGCGCGCAATGAAGCGCAGCCGCTCGATGTCGGCCGGGCCATAGACCCGGTAGCCATTGCCCGAGCGCCCCGGGCGCGGCAACAGGCCGATCCGCTCGTAATAGCGGATCGTCTCCAGGTGGCATCCACTGGCGTCGGCAGCCTCACTGATTTTCATTCGTAGTACGCTTGACTCCGTAGTAGCTACGGACTTTACACTCACCTGCTGTGTCATGCCAGCGACCCGCCCGGGCCCGGCTTCCCTGCGACTGGAGATGTTCCGATGAGTGATTGCGGCTGCCACCACGAGGCCAAGAATGCGCAGGAGCGGCGCGTCCTCTGGATCGCCCTAGCGTTGAACGCGGCGATGGCCGTGATCGGCGGCATCGCCGGCTGGATTGCCCATTCCACTGGCCTGCTGGCCGACGCTCTGGACATGCTGTCCGATGCCACCGCCTATGCCATTGGCCTGGTCGCTATCGGGCGCACGGCGCGCTTCAAGGCCAATGCCGCTTGGGTCAGCGGCAGCGTGCTGCTTGTGCTGGGTGTGGGCGTGTTGGTTGAGGTGGGCCGCCGGGTGATGTACGGCGCCGAGCCGGTCAGCGGCTGGATGATTGGCACCGCCCTGCTGTCGCTGGCGGTCAATATGGCGGTGCTGCGCATGCTGGCACCGCTAAAGTCCGGCGAAGTGCATCTGCGAGCGACGTGGCTGTTCACGCGGGCCGATGTGGTCGCCAATGTTGGGGTGATCCTGGCCGGTCTGTTGGTGTGGTGGCTGGCCAGCCCGTACCCGGATTTCGTGATCGGCGCCCTGATCGGCCTGTATGTGATCAAGGAAGCCTTCGAGATTTTAGGTGATGCCCGCCGGGCAGGTGCCGACGCGCGCAAGACGGCTGCATGACCAGGCTTGGCCGACTGAGCTCGGACTCTGGCGGCTGCGCTTGAACCCGGCACTGTCACGTGGCGCAGCTGGCCCCCGACCTAATCCGTCGCAGCTCAATCTGCGTGACCGTGCGGAAGCTCAGGCAAAACGTTAACTTTCTGTTCTTCGGATGCCGGATTCCGTCAATTTCCCGCGCCAGCTTTTGCCTGGCCACCTGACTCGCAGAGGCCACTCGAGCCCGCGAGATTGATGAATAAGCGTCAGCTTGCTGATGAGCGGGACCCAAGGTATCTTTCCGGCCTCAAATGTATCAGTCCTAGCCACACGTGCCTTCCATTGTCATCCATGCCAAGCGCTACGCTCTGGCACTGCTGCTCGCAGTGATGATCATCGTGCCTGTCGTTGATGCTTCGGTCTGCTTCTCTGAGGAGCAGTCACACCAGGAAGTGGCAGGGCCAGGCGATGGCCACCCCGATAAGGCGCATGCCGCTTGTGGTCACGGTCACTGCCACCACAGCAGCACTTTTGTGGCGTCCAACGGTTTCACCAGTGCCGAAGCCGCAAGAAATGAAGGCGGGCACACGTTCTACGAACAGCCCATGACGTCCCACATCCCGGACACGCTGATTAGACCTCCCAGGCTTTGATCGCATAACAGGCGCAACGCGCCTGTCAGTCCTTCTGCGATCACCTTTGTGTAGGTCTTTCCATGAACACATCTTGTTGCTGGGCGCTCCGTGCGCTCGGCCGACGCGTGGCTGCACGTGCAGTCGCCGGCCAGTACTGCGCCGCCTTGAAGAAGGCGACCTGAATGCCCTTCTCAACATCTACCAATCTCCGAACTGCACGCGATCGAGCGGCACTACTGATGGCAACCTCCGTGCTTGCCATCGGCGCATCTCTTGGTGTGCGCGATTTTGGGCCTGTCGACGAACCGAGATTTGCCTTGGTTGCCACCCAAATGGTGGCAACCGGAAGCTCGCTGTTCCCGCGTCGGGGAGCGGAGCTGCACCCAGACAAGCGTCTCTTCATGTGGATCTCGGCTGCACTGCTGTCACTGACCCAAAACCTGCGGACCGCGGTCCTGGCCCCTTCGCTGGTGTCAGGCGTTGCATATGTGTGGATGGCTTTCCATCTAGGAACGCGCAATGGCGGCCGTGTGCGCTAGGGGCGCGCGCGGTGGTCAATAAAAAGGAATCACCAATGCATTACGTGAAAACAGAATTCAACCGAGGCAGTTCGCGCGGGGGCCTAGGCTCAGATCCACTGGGCCGTCTTGGCAAGCCCATCTGCGGCCCGCAGCTGGGCGTCAACACGTTGATTATCATCGTGGCGATGTACTTCACGTTCTTTCTCAACAGCGCGTTCTTCGCAGAAGTAATTGCGAAGAGTGGTGCGGACGGAGCAGCTCGTGCGCTACTTGTTATCTCTACGGGAGCGATCCTCACTGCCTTGAATGTGCTCATTCTCGGATTGCTATGCGTTCGATGGACGGTGAAGCCGGTTCTTGCATTGCTTCTCGTCGTGTCCGCTACTGCTGCCTACTATTCAGACAATTACAGCGTCTACTTCGACGCCAGCATGGTACGAAATGTGCTGAAGACCGACGGCGCT
>NZ_BAZI01000264.1 GCF_001310775.1 Stenotrophomonas pictorum JCM 9942 | reverse complement strand
CTGGGGGGCTTGGCGGTGGCAACGGCGGCGCAGCCGCAGCCCGTCGCCCCGGCGGAGGTGGATGTCGCGCCCGCTGCAGGGGTGAGCACGCTTGATCAGGTCACCGTGGTCGGCAGCCAGATCAAGGGCAGCAAGTCGGCCGCGATTCTGCCGGTAGCAACCTTGCAGACCGAGCAGATCGAAGCCACCGGCGCGGTCTCCGGGGATGATCTGTACCGCTCGATCCCGCAGATGGGCGATGTATCTTTCAGCGGCACCAATGGTGGCAACAGCTCCAACTACGCGCGTGGCGATATCGCCTCGGTCAATCTGCGCGGGCTCGGGGTGGGCAATACGCTGCTGCTGATCAACGGCCGCCGCAGCGTGGTGCACCCGATGAGCCAGGCCGACGGCAACCTGGTGCCGGTGCTGACCTACAACGCCAACGCGGTGCCGGTGTCGAACCTGCGCCGGGTGGAGGTGCTGCTCGATGGCGCAGCCGCCATCTACGGTACCGACGCGGTGGCCGGCGTGGTCAACAACGTGCTGCGCGATGACATGGATGGCGGCACGATCAGCGTGCAGAAGGGCTTCGGTGAAGGTACCGACCTGCGCGATATCGGCATCAACGGCATGTGGGGCAAGAACTCCGAAGACCTGCGCTCCAACATCACCGTCGCTTTCAATTACTACAACACCACCGGCCTGAATTCGCTGGACCAGGACTGGACCCGCAATGGCGACCGCGCCACGGACTTCCTCGGCACGCCGTTTGAAGGTCTGCCCGGCACCGACAACCGCAACACCAACAGCCCGTGGGGCAATTTCACCGTCAACGGGCCGCGTGTGTCGCGCAACGGCACCTGGCTGACCACGGCGGCCGGGGCGTTCCATGTGCAGCCGACCAGCAACAGTGGCTGTGCGACCACCATTGCCGATGGCATCTGCGTGCAGTCCGGCAGCAAGGCGACCTCCGGCGCCGATGCCAACCTGCGCGACAACCAGCAGGGTCAATACCCGCTGTCGATCACCCCGGACGTGCGCCGCTTGAACCTGTTTGTCACTGGCAAGCACGACTTCGACAACGGCATTTCGTTCTTCAGCGAGGCGGGCCTGTACGACTCCCGCGCCTACAGCCTGCAAAACGGTGTCAACACCATCACCGCACTGCCGATGACGGTGGCCGCCAGCAACTACTGGAACCCGTTTGGCGCGATGTACCTGCCGGACGGTTCGCTCAACCCGAACCGCCTGCAGGGCCTGAACATCGGCCCCAATGGCGTGCCGGTGACGATCACCAGCTACCGCTTCGAGCGCCCGACCCGCATCGAGGTCAACAACACCCAGGTGCGCGCCCTGGCCGGGTTGCGCGGCTATCACTACGGCTTTGACTGGGAAACCGCCGCGCTGTACTCCACGGCCAAGGTCGTCGACACCCAGGATGCGGTGAGCATGTCGCTGTTCCAGCAGGCGCTGGCCAACCCCACGGCGTCGGCCTACAACCCGTTCTGTGGCGGCTGCAATGACTGGGACACGCTGGACCAGTTCTTCTACAAGGCCAAGCGGCAGAGCGAGACCGAGCTGTTCCTGTGGGATTTCAAGGTGTCGCGTGCGGACCTGTTCTCCACCTGGGCCGGCAAGGTGGGCATGGCGGCCGGTGTGGAAGCGCGGCACGAAACCCAGCGCGATGACCGCGATGCGCGCGTGGATGGCTCGGTGACCTTCACCGATGCGATCACCGGCCTCGCTTATCCGAGCGACATGTACGGCGTGAGCCCGACCCCGGACACCTACGGCTCGCGTTCGGTGATGGGACTGTTCGCCGAGCTCTCGGTGCCGCTGGTCTCGCCGGAAATGGGCATTCCGCTGGTCAAGTCGCTGGACCTGCAGGTGGCCGGGCGCGCCGAGCGCTACAACGATTTCGGCAATGTCGCCAAGCCGAAGCTGGCGCTGGGCTGGCAGATTTTCGATGGCCTGACCCTGCGCTCGTCGTGGGCCCAGGGCTTCCGTGCACCGAACCTGGAACAGGTCAACGCCACGGTGGTCAGCCGTTCCAACAACCGCACCGACTACATCCAGTGCGAAGCGGACGTGCGCACGGGCGCGCAGGCCTCCATCGCCGGCTGTGGCGGTTACACCTATTCGACCACCGCGCGGCGTTCGGGCAACCCCGATCTGAAGCCGGAAACCTCCACCAATACCAGCGCCGGGCTGGTGTTCCAGCCGCGTTTCATTCCGGAGGATTTCGGCCGCTTCAGCTTCGCGGTGGATTACTACAAGTACGAGCAGGAAGGCATCATCGGCCTGTTCGGCGAAGGCAATGCGTTGATCCTGGATTACCTGCTGCGCCAGCAGGGCGGCAGCAACAGCGCGGTGGTGCGTGCCGACCCGACCGCCGACGAGATCGCGCGGTTTGCCGGCACCGGGCTGGATCCGGCCGGCAAGGTGCTCTACGTCACCGACCAGTACGTCAATCTGCAGCCGCAGACGCTGCGCGGCGTGGACTACAACTTCAGCTGGAATTCGCCGGAGACCGCCATCGGCCGCTTCGACGTGTCGGTGACCGGCACCCATCTGATCGAGTTCTACCGCCAGCGTTCGCCGGCGCTGCAGGCGCTGGAAGATGCCAAGGCGCAGGGACTGGTCGATCCGTCGATCCGTATCACCGGTGGCGGTGACCTGATCGGCAATGGCGGCAATCCGGAGTGGAAGTGGTCCGGCACCCTGACCTGGCGTTACCAGCAGCTGTCGGTGGGCGCCAATGCGCGCTACGCCAGTTCCTACGTCGAGAACGGCCTGACCCTGGCCGACGGTACGCCGTGGACGGTGAAGTCGCAGACATTGGCCAATGCCTTCATCAAATACGACTTCCAGCGCGAAGGCTGGCTCAACGGGGTGGCGCTGAAGGTTGGAGCCAACAATCTGGCCAACAAGCGTCCGCCGGTGTCCGATGATGTGTTCGGCTATCCATCGGGTGTGTATCAGGCCAATCCGCGCTACTGGTACGTGAATGTGAGCAAGGCGTTCTGATGACCTTCGTTGATGTGGATGCCGCTGCCCGGCGGTTGGCGGGTGGCGGGTGGCAGGTGATGCGATGAAGCCGGCACTGGCCAAAGAGCGCGGCCTGTGGCTGGCCGAGCACGTGTTGCCGTGTGAGCCGGCGCTGCGCGAGTGGCTGAAGCGGAAGCTGTCGGTCCGCCAGGATGCCGACGATGTGATCCAGGAGACCTACGCGATCCTGGCGGCGCTGCCGGACGTTTCGCACGTCCGGCAGCCGCGGGCCTATGTCTACTCGGTCGCGCAATCGGTGGTGCTGCAACAGTTGCGGCGCGCGCAGGTGGTGTCGATCGAAGCGGTCGCGGAGATCGACCGGGTTGCGATCGCCGGGGAAGAGGTCTGCCCTGAGCGGACGACCTCCTCCCGGCAGCAGCTGGCGCGGATCGGCGCATTGATCGACGGCTTGCCGGACAAGTGCCGGCAGGCCTTCGTGCTGCGGCGCGTGGAGGGCTACTCGCAGCGTGAGATCGCCGAGCGGATGCAGATCAGCGAGAACACCGTTGAAAAGCACATCTGCAAAGGCATCCGGGTATTGATGGAAGCGATGAAGCGGCATGACGACGGAACGGAGCAGGGCAAGGAGCAGCCCGATGCAGGAGAGATGTGGCATGCGCGCAGGCGTTGACAACCACATTGATGACATCGCCGCGGCGTGGGTGGCGCGCGAAGACCGTGCGCCCTTGAGCGCAGAGGCCGAGGCGGAGCGGGATGTGTGGCTGCAGGCCGACAGCCGGCATTTCGG
>NZ_BAZI01000263.1 GCF_001310775.1 Stenotrophomonas pictorum JCM 9942 | reverse complement strand
GGTCACCTGTATCCCCTTATTCACCTTGCCTGTTGCACTGAGGAATGATCGGACATTGGCCTCAAGAAGGCGGGCTCCATACTTGTCATAGAGATGGCGTAAAACCTCTCCGGGGAAAACGGTCATTGCATAATCGTAGGAATTGTCTCCACCGGAAATGTAGACACAAGGCAGTGGGCCGCCGGCGACATCCGTGAAGTTTACGACCAGCTCGTCCCTCGGCTTGCCTTCCGAAAGGTGGCGATGCAGTCGCTCAATATCCATTACCTCGAGGCGAATGGTCTTTCCCGCAATCTCCTGCGACTTGAAATTCTTTGTCTTGACCTGCCCATCGGTAAGTACGTAGATCCGGACTTCTTCCAGCTCCCCATATCCCCGTTCGATATGAACAGCGAGCTCATGTCCGTCATGGGCAGGATCTAGGGTCTTTGCCATCTTCCCTTCCGCAGACAACTTCAGAAAGCGGAAGCAGTACTCGGCGGCTTGCTTGGTCTCCGAGTCTGGAATTGGCGTCAATTCCTCAGAATCGAGATACACGGTGACAAACAGATCAAGACGATCTCCATCCTCGGAAATGGAGTACCCGCTCAATCGGATGTTCCCCCTTCCGGCCCTGCCGTCCACGTGACAGACCTGGGGCTCGTAGGTCATTCCTACGTCCTCCATGTGTTTCATGACGATCTCCGAGAAGACCAGCTCAGGATAGGGATACGCTGTTCCCGATGCGACTGCCCTGTCGGCGATCTCATCTCTCACCTCGGCACGAATCTGCCCCAGAAACTCGATCAACTCCATGCTGCATTCACTCCTAGATTTGAAGAAATTTCACTGAACGTGATCGCAACCACCGGTATCACATCCAGATCCATCGTGTACTTGGCATCGTAAATAGCGCTGGGCACGTTCGCCCTTGTCAATCGAGGAGAGTCATCCTCTACCAAGCGATAGGCCAACTCGCGATTTACGAAGCGCCTCACGTAATTATTCCGCATGGAGTCGATGTAGCCGGCGGCAACAAGCCTGCTGGAGAGCAGCGCGATCGCGGCTTCGTCATGAATTTTCTCTTTGAGCAAATCAACGAGATCGGGCAACGTACTCCCGTTGTTGGATTGCCCAAGCCTGACCGAACCGACATAGAGCGGCTGATAGAGGCTATTGTCCAATTGATCCAGATTCCCGATCTTGGCCACAAATCCCTTCGGAGCGGTGGTGGACTTCACTTCAATCCCGCCGGGACCGATCCTGAAGTCATGCAATCCGTCGGTGGGCCCGACCCATGATTGGATCGCGTCTGCCGCGAGCATCCCATCGGATATCAAATTTCCAAGTACAAACAACTCCCCGACCAAACCAATCTCCTCCTCTGCGGAGAGAAGGTCTGGCCGGTTGTGTTTCATGAAGTTCTGCCATGCATGGATCCGTGTCATCAGGGCAGAAAGAATTCCTTCTCCTCCATCACCACCTAAGCGCGCGAGCAACGAAACGAGATCGGCGGCCATCAAGGAGAACAGCGGAAGCTGACCGCCCTGCTGACGCACCAAGGCAAACCATGTTCGCTTCGATGCATCTCCAGGCAACTCGGTGTGGATGAATATGAAGCCTTGTCCACGAGGCAGCTGGGATTCGACGGGTACCGTTGCACCAGAGATTCCAACCAGAAGGCTCTCCTCGTTACCAGTGCCCTTTCTTCCAGCCATGACCTTGCAACCGTTGGCACTGAACAGATCAATGACCTTCCAGCCCACACTTCCGGCTTCGCCACTCAATGCCCGCCACGCTGAGGCAAGCTGCTCCTCTTCATTCAGAGGCACCATAATCCTGCTCCCAGCCTACATTGTTGACCTTGTATTCGACCCGGGCATCGGCTTTACTGCCCGGAAAGCTGATGGCAAAGCCTATGACATCAGACAAGCCATCCGACGTGTTTTTCTCAAACTGAGGATCCACGGCATACAGAAGAAGAAGTCCCCTATCAGGCTCAGGAGGAACTCCCAAGGCACCGAGTCCTCGAACTTTTCTGATGGCTGGGCCACCAGGTGTCGTGGGTCGCTCCGTCGATTTCGCCTCTTTCTTGCTTTCCCACATTTCAATTGTGGATTGCAGGGCAGCTTCCCATTGCTGATGATTCAATCCAATGGTTTCGTCTTTCGGATCCGACAGAACACCGATGGCGAATCTTCCACCATCGAATAGCTCAGCACCACGACTGATCTTGTTAATTTCAATGCCTGGGGAAAGCAATATTGGAGTACCGCTCTGCTTGCCGAGTACGGCCACATTCCAGCTGGTCAGCTCACCAAGCATCGACATCTTCTGGATGAATTCGGCGAGGACAGCACTGTTGACCCGATGGGCGTTACTGTTCGTTCGGTAATCGGCAAGAAAATCCACAACCGCTTGCACAGACACATTGCTCCACAGGTGGCCGCTCCACGAGTTCGAAATTTCACCGAAAGAGTTTCCAAATTTGTTCCTTTCTTGAGGATCCCCCAGGTTCCCGATGAATCTGCGCGTGGCAGCCATGTTCTTTTGCGCATCCCCCTTTGAGAACGAAATCGTCTGCATGAGTTGACCGCTGTAGGAGAGGAGCAGGGTCTTGGCACTCCGCATCTTGATCTGGGATGTCACCATGAGTTCCGGGTGGGACTGCACCTTGAGACCAAACTCCCTCGGGGTAGCCCCTGAATTCGCCATCAGGTCGAACTCCTCCCGTAGCTCGGCTGCGGCATCGGAGATGTGCTGGAACCACTCAACCAGATCGGGAGAGGTGTACAGACGACACAGGTCGAGATAGCCAGGGCGATAGCCGAACCAGCGGCCCATCTGCATCAGCGTGTCGTACATCTTCGAGGCACGCAGGAAGTAGCTGGTGCAAAGCCCTTCCAAGGTAAGCCCACGAGCCAGTTTATCCCCGCCGATGGCGATAACCTTCAACCCCTTCTCCTTGTTCTCCTCATAGTCCAGGGCATCTTTTGCGGTGCCATTGATCATCCGGACATCTATGTCCTCAAGAACGTCGGGAAGAGCCTTCAGCACCTCATCCCATGAAAAATCGTCAAGGGGAATGTCGCCAAGTCCGGCGGCCCTGACTTCGTGCGTGGCTGGCAGGAAATCCAACTCCCATATGACGCGAAATCGCTCCAAGATCTCCTCGTGCCCCATTCTCCGGCCAATCCTCTGCCGCAAAGACTTGACGTAGTTTTCGACGTCAGCCTTGACGTACTGCTGCACCTGATTGAAGCGCGTCACGTGGACAAGCATCGAACTGTGCATATTGACTTGGCCCCGCAGAACGCGAGCAGCGCAAGCAAGTACAAAAGAATCGATTGCGGCGCGCAGGCTGGGGGGAAGCTGCTCTGTGGCGCTCCAGACAGGAACATGCCCATTCCTGTGTTTGACCGGCATCCAATCTGTATGCCCGTCTTTCGACTGAAAATCCTCTACTTCCTTCACCAGCGGCAATTTTTTTGTTCGTCCTTCAGGGGACGGATGGCCGAACACGACGGAAGGTCCCACGTAATTGCTGGGAGCAGCCAAGTTCTGGATGAAGGCCGAAGGAAAAAGATCCGCTCCTTCGGTTTTTGTCTCGCCACGCTCATGGATGAAAATATTGGCGAAAGGTGTGGCGGTATAGCCTACATAGGCGGATCGGGAGAAGGAGTGCAATATGCGCCGGATCAGCTTGTTTATAACTGTCGGGTCATGCTCTTGATCTGGAAGCTCTGTAGCCTCATCCATTACGTCGTCGGCCGTATCCACGGATGCATTGTCAGCCTCATGGTAA
>NZ_BAZI01000262.1 GCF_001310775.1 Stenotrophomonas pictorum JCM 9942 | reverse complement strand
CGGGGATGCGACCCAGCCCGGCGCCGGCGACCACACCGCCCAGGGCAAGGCCCTGCACGAAGCGGCGCCGCGACAAGGCCGGGCGCGGATCGGAAAGAAAATCGGAGGACATAGGCAACTCCCGCTCACACCGCCACGCATCAACGCGCGGCCGCATGGCCTGAACAGATCAAGAAAGACGTCACGGCGTTGCCATGACGCAGGTGTCCGCTGGGGCGCCAAGGCGCCGGGGTCAGGCGATGGGCGGGCGGTTGAGCTGGGCAGGGGCCGCGTCGTCGCGCGCCTGTGTGGATGCTGATGGCTGCGCGGTTTGCGGAACACCACTGAGAGGCGGCAGGGCCTGCGTCGGCAGCATGTTGCAGTGCTGCATGCAGTCGCAGTGCTTGCCATCGCCGCACAGTTCCATCGGTTGCGGCGCCGTGGTGTCCGCGTGCATGCCGCCTTCATCGTGACAGCAGGCGTGGTCTGCATCCATGGCCATCGTCGTGGCCGGCATCGCCATCGCCGTCGCAGCCCATACCGACCGGTCGCGCTGGCGATCAGGGAAAGGCAAAGCAGCAGGGGCAGCAGGATGCGGAGCACGGGAACCGGCGCTTGAAACAAGGGCGTAACCATAGCACTCGGCGTTGGCGGCCCGCAGCTCCCGGCGCGAAGAGTGGGGGCGAAGTAGAATCGGCTTCAGCTTTCATTGAAGTGGCGATCCATGTCCCAGCGTCATTGGGTGGCAGCGGCCATCCGCAAGATTGAAGCCGACTACAACCGTTCGGCCGATACCCACCTGATTCCGATGGACCTGCCCGGTTTTCCCGGGATCGAGGTCTATCTGAAGGATGAATCCAGCCACCCCACCGGCAGCCTGAAGCACCGTCTGGCGCGCTCGCTGTTCCTGTACGCGCTGGCCAATGGCTGGTTGCGCGAGGGTTGTCCTGTGATCGAGGCGTCCAGCGGTTCCACCGCCGTGTCCGAAGCGTACTTCGCGCGTCTGCTGGGGCTGCCATTCATCGCGGTGATGCCGGCCAGCACCTCGCCGGAAAAAATCGCCGCGATCGAATTCCACGGCGGCCGTTGCCATCTGGTGCAGCGTGCCTGCGACCTGAATTGCGAATCCGAGCGGTTGGCGCGTGAGACCGGTGGCCACTTCATGGACCAGTTCACCTACGCCGAGCGGGCCACCGACTGGCGTGCCAACAACAACATCGCCGAGTCGATCTTCAAGCAGATGGCCGAGGAGCCGCATCCGGTGCCCGAGTGGATCGTCTGCAGCCCCGGCACCGGCGGCACCGCCGCGACCCTGGGGCGTTATGTCAGCTATCGCCGACATGACACGCGGATCCTGTGCGCGGACCCGGAAGTGTCGATCTTCTACGACGGCTATTGCGCCGCGCTGGAAGGCAAGCCATGGCGTGAACTGACCTGTGCGGGCGGCTCGCGGGTGGAGGGCATCGGCCGGCCGCGGGTGGAGTCGAGCTTCATCCCGACCTGCGTCGATGCGATGGTGAAGGTGCCCGATGCGCTGAGCCTGGCGGCCATGCGCCATGTCAGCGCGACGCTGGGGCGCCGTGTCGGCGGTTCCACCGGTACCAACTTCATCGGCGTGCTGTATGCGGCCCAGCAGATGCGTGCGGCCGGCCGCGAGGGGTCGATCGTCACCATCCTGTGCGACTCGGGCGAGCGCTACGCCCACAGCTACTACAACCCGGACTGGTACCGGGCGCAGGGCATCGAGGTGCAGCAGGCCGATGCGCTGATCGCCGCGGCGGTGGCCGGGCAGCCCTTGCCGCCATTGCCTTGTGCGTGGCTGGAACCGTCGCCATATAACAGGTGATCCCGGCAGTGGCCGGGCATGTATTGACGGAGCTCCCGATGACCAACCCGCTACTCGATTTTTCCGGCCTGCCGCGTTTCGATGAAATCCGTCCGGAGCACGTCGGCCCGGCCATCGATGCACTGCTGGCCCAGGCCGAAGCAGCGGTGAAGGCGGCGGAAACCGTTTCGCCGCTGAGCTGGGAGGCGTTCGTGGTGCCGCTGGACGATGCCACCGAGCGCCTGTACCGCGCCTGGGGCCAGGTCAGCCATCTGCAGGCGGTGGTGAATACCCCGGCGCTGCGCGAGGCCTACAACGCCAACCTGCCCAAGGTCACCCGTTTCGGCAGCGCGCTGGGCCAGAACCTGGCGCTGTTCGCGCAATACAAGGCGCTGGCGGCCACCCCGGAGGCCGCCGGCTACGACGCTGCGCGGCGCAAGGTGCTGGACAACGCCTTGCGTGATTTCCGCCTGGGCGGGGCGGAACTGGACGAGGCCGGCAAGGCGCGTTTCAGTGCAATCCAGGAAGAACTCTCGGCGTTGTCGGCGAAGTTTTCGCAGAACGTGCTCGATGCCACCGACGCCTTCGCGCTGTACGTGGAAGACGAAAACGAGCTGGCCGGGTTGCCGGCCGAGGTGGTCGCCGCCTGCCGCGCGGCGGCGCAGAAGGAGGGCAGATCCGGCTTCAAACTGAGCTTGCAGATGCCGTGCTACCTGCCGGTGCAGGCCTATGCCGACAACCGCGCGCTGCGCGAGCAGCTGTACCGCGCCAACGCGGTGCGCGCCTCCGAACTGGGCGATCCGGCGCTGGACAACAGCGGCCACATCGACCGCATCCTCGTCCTGCGCACCGAGCTGGCGGCGCTGCTGGGGTTTGACAGCTACGCGGCCTATTCGGTGGCCACCAAGATGGCCGAGAGCCCGGCGCAGGTGCAGACGTTCCTGCAGGATCTGGCCGATCGTGCCAAGCCCTATGCGCAGCGCGACCGCGCCGAACTGGACGCCTTCGCCCGGGACGAGTTGGGCCTGGCCGCGCTGGAGGCCTGGGACCTGAGCTACGTCTCGGAGAAACTCAAGCAGGCCCGCTACAGCTACTCCGAGCAGGAGGTGAAGCAGTACTTCACCGAACCGGCGGTGCTGGCCGGCCTGTTCGATGTCATCCAGCGCCTGTACGGGCTGACGGTGCAGCCCGACACCGCGCCGGTGTGGCATGAGGATGTGCGTTTCTACCGGCTGGTGGATGCCGATGGCACGTTGGTCGGCCAGTTCTATCTGGATCTGTATGCGCGCGAGGGCAAGCGCGGCGGGGCGTGGATGGACGATTGCCGCAACCGTCGCCACACCGCCGCCGGCGTGCAGACGCCGCTGGTGTATCTGGTATGCAATTTCGGCCGTGGCGCTGCGGGCAAGCCGGCGACCCTGAGCCACAACGAAGTGACCACGCTGTTCCACGAGATGGGGCATGGCCTGCACCAGTTGCTGACCCAGGTGGGAGAGCTGGGCGTGGCCGGCATCAATGGCGTGGAGTGGGATGCGGTGGAACTGCCCAGCCAGTTCATGGAGAACTTCTGCTGGGAGTGGGAGCACGTGCAGGCGATGAGCGCGCATGTGGACAGCGGCCAGCCGCTGCCGCGGGCGCTGTTCGAGAAGATGCTGGCGGCGCGGAACTACCAGAGCGGCATGTTCACCGTGCGCCAGCTGGAGTTTGCGCTGTTCGACATGCAGCTGCACAGCGGCTTCGATCCGGCCGATGACAGCGTGCTGCAGCTGCTCGAACGGGTGCGTCAGGCGGTGGCGGTGAACTTCCCGCCGGCCTGGAACCGCTTCCCGCACCAGTTCAGCCACATTTTCGCCGGCGGCTATGCGGCCGGTTACTACAGCTACAAATGGGCCGAGGTGCTCAGCGCCGACGCCTACGCCGCTTTCGAGGAGGCGCCGGGGCAACTGGCCGATACCGGTGCCCGGTTCCGCGCCGAGGTGCTGGCGCGCG
>NZ_BAZI01000261.1 GCF_001310775.1 Stenotrophomonas pictorum JCM 9942 | reverse complement strand
CCGGCACCAGCTGCTGTACCGCCGCCTGCGCCAATCCACCGACAATGGCACCGGCGCCCTGCTGCATGGCGCCGGCCGTCTGGCCTGCCAACGGCGCGGCACCGGCCTGCGCTGCCGCATAACCTTGCTGGTCATAGGGCGAAGGCTGCACCGGGAGCACCGCCACCGGCGGCGGCACCACCGGCATCTGCTGCTGTGCCAGATGCTGGGCCGCCTGCATCTGCTGCATCTGCAACTGCATCTGCTGGATCTGCAAGGCCTGCTGCGCGGCGATTGCGCTGGCCGGCATCGCCGAGGCCGTCGCGGTCGGATTGCCACCAGCCGGATAGGAGGTGGTGGCGGCACTGGCCAGCTGCGGCTTGGAGGTGGCAGTGGGCGCCGACCTCACCCGGGCGGCGAAATCGACCTTCTCCACCCGCTCAAGCAGCGCCTGGAACGCTTCGCCATAGGCTTCCTTGATCACCTTGCCGAACTCGGTGTTCTCGTAGGCACCGGCCGAAATTCCGCCATTGATCCCCTTGGCCGAGGCCGAGGCCATCAGGTTCCAGTCACGGTCGGTCAGCTTGGCCTCGCCGGAGGCGGTACCCAGCAGTTCGGCGGTGCGCGAATCGGTGATGGTCAAGATCACCTCGGCGGTCTGCTTGCGCGAGCTCATGCCGCCGGCGATCTTGCCCGCCACGCCGAGCGTGGCCACGTTGGCCAGGCCACCGATCAGGCCGCGTTTTTTATCGGTACCGGCACCACCACCGACGTTGGAACCGCCGGCATTGGGATTTTGCGAGACCAGGTCGGGAATCAGAATGAAGTCGGCGGCCAGCATCTGCCCTCCGCCCAGATTCGCGCCTTCCTGGATATGACCGCCGGCCACCAGTTCACGCTCGGCCTGCGCGGCGGCAAAACCCACGCCACGGTCCAGGATCGTGAAGCAATTGGAATCGGTCACCATCACCCGCAACATGCGCGTCGGCGCCGGCAGGCCATGGCTGGCCCACAGCGCCTGCCCGTCATCGGGTTCGACGATACGGATCGTGCCTTCGGGTTTCTTGCACTTCAGGCCACCGCGGAGACTCATTTTGAAATCCAGCGCCTGGGCGGCCGGTGCGAACAGAGCCAACGCCAGTGCTGCACCCAGAACCGGCGCTGCAGAATACTTTTTCATGTTTTCCCCTGTGGCCGTCGCCTGCATGCCGGCCTGGTTGTATCGCGTGTGAAAGTGATGCCCGCACTCCCTCACAGGGCATGCAGGTCCCTGCTTTGGCAAAGTGGCTTCAGATGAAATATACATTACTGAATAGGCGCAATCTCCTGGGCATCCGCCGCCCGCAATCCCCCGCCCCGCGGTCACTTACGTTTTGCGCAGTGTCGGCGCCGCGACAGGATATGCGCCAGATGTCCCCTGTCCGGTGCAATGGAACGCGGATTTCCAGCCGGTCGCGCTGCTGGGGTTCCAGTACCGGCACCGCCGCGCTCGGATACCCGTGCGCGCATCCGGGACGCTGCAACGATCTGATCCAGCCGGCGGGATATGGCAGTTTCCAGTACTCCCCTAAGCTGCCCGGCCTTCCCTTGGCAGATCAGATCCGATCCCGATGAAAGCCCACCTATGGCTCGGCTTGGCACTGGCAGCGTTCGGACTCAGCGCTGCGGGCAACGCCTCCGCCACCACCTGCACCGCCAGCGCATTGCTTGAACAGCCGCCGGCGCTCAACTTCCGCGTGGACAACGACCTGTTCGGCGGCGCCCAGCAGGACCAGGGCTATACCAATGGCGCGCTGCTGACGCTGGTCTCGCCCAACCTGCGCGATTACACCGACGACCCCTGCCTGCCACGGCCGGCGCGCTGGGTGAACCAGTATCTGGAGCACCTGTATCCGGGCCGGTTCGAGCAGCAGAACATGATCTTCAGTGTCGGCCAGGGCCTGTTCACCCCGACCGATCACACCCGCAGCGACCTGATCGGCGATGACCGTCCGTATGCTGCGGTGCTGTTGGCCACCTTCGGCTTCAATGCCCGTCACCGGAACCACCTGCGCACCACCCAGCTGGCCCTGGGCATGGTCGGTCCGTCGGCACAGGGCAAACAGGTGCAGGACGGCGTACACGGCCTGCTCGGCGACGAAAAGTTCAGGGGCTGGGGACACCAGCTGAAGGACGAACCGGTGTTCAAGCTACTGCACGAACGCCTGCAGCGCTGGCCGGCCGAAGGCGAGGCGCACGGCTGGGGCTGGGATGTGATCAGCCACGGGGGCGGCGCCCTGGGCAACCTGGCCACCTATGCCAATGGCGGCGGCGAGATCCGCTTCGGCTGGAAACTGCCCGACGACTTCGGCAGCTCGCCGCTGCGCCCGGCCGGCGAGAACACCGCCCCCACCCGTCGCAGCCGTGCCGAGGGCTGGTCCGGCCACCTGTTCATGACCGCCGATGCGCGCTGGGTGCTGCGCGACATCACCCTGGACGGCAACACCTTCCGCCGCAGCCATCGCGTGGACAAGCGCCCGCTGGTCGGGGAACTCGGCTACGGGCTGGCGGTGATGCGCGGCAAGTGGAAGTTCGCACTGGCGCGCTACCACCGCAGCCGCGAATTTGAAGGCCAGCGGCAGACACCGGTGTTCGGCAGCTTCACTGTCAGCCGCACCCTGTAGCGGGCCACTGCGGAAAACAAAAAAGCCGGCGCGGGCGCCGGCTTTTCGCTGCGGTGTGGCGGGTCCTTACTCGGACTTCCACCACATCATGAAGGCGTCCCACAGGCGCTTGAAGAAGCCACCCTCCTCCACCGCCTGCACCGCCACCAGCGGCGCTTCGGCCACCACCTTGCCGTCCAGCGAGACCTTGACCGTGCCGATCTGCTGACCGGCGGCGATCGGCGCCACCAGCTGCTTGGGCACATCCATCGACGGCTTCAGATCGTTGTAACGGCCACGCGGCACGCTCACCAGCATCGGCTGGGCCACGCCCAGCTGCACTTCATCGGCCTTGCCCTTCCAAACATGCTGCGCGGTCACCGCCTTGCCCGGCTCGTACAGCCGGTGGGTCTCGAAGAAGCGGAAACCCCAGTTCAGCAGCGCCAGGCTGTCATCGGCGCGCTGTTTTTCCGAGGCGCCGCCCAGCACCACCGCGATCAAGCGCTGGTCGCCGCGCTGGGCCGAGCTCAGCAGGCAGTAACCGGCCGCCGAGGTGTGGCCGGTCTTGATGCCGTCCACGCTGGCATCGCGCCACAGCAGCAGGTTGCGGTTGGGCTGGGTGATCTTGCCTACGGTGAATTCCTTGATCTTGTTGTAGGCGTAGGTTTCCGGATAGTCGCGCACGAACGCGCGGCCCAGCAGCGCCAGATCGTAGGCGCTGGACTGGTGGCCCTCGGCGGTGAGGCCGTGGGCATTGACGAAGTGCGAGTCCTTCATGCCGATCTTGGCGGCGTAGCTGTTCATCAGCGCGGCGAAGGCCTCCTGGCTGCCGGCGGCGTGTTCGGCCAGTGCGATCGCCGCGTCGTTGCCGGACTGGACGGCCATGCCTTTTTCCATGTCTTCCAGCCGTGCGGTCTGGTTGACCGGGAAGCCGCTGTAGCTGCCATCGGTGCCGGCACCGCCTTCACGCCAGGCGCGCTCGCTCATCATCACCTGGTCGTCGGGCTTGATCTTGCCGTTCTTCATTTCCGCGGCAAGCACATAGGACGTCATCACCTTGGTGATGCTGGCCGGCGGCAGCGGGGTGTGGATGTTCTCGCCGGCCAGCACCTGCCCGGTGGCGTAGTCCATCAGCACCCAGGCACTGGCGGTGGTTGGCACGGGCGCCGGCGGCGTGGCCACCTGCACCG
>NZ_BAZI01000260.1 GCF_001310775.1 Stenotrophomonas pictorum JCM 9942 | reverse complement strand
CGGGCCATGGCCATCGTGTCCGCGGCGTACTGGTCGGCATCGGCGCGGTCGGCACGCTCCACCGCCTGCTGTGCGGCCAGCAGTTCGGCCGCGCCCGGATCCTGCGCGAAAGCACCGCTGGACAAGGCCAAACTGCAAACCACTGCATACAGGAAACGTCGTAATTGTGCGAAGCTAGGTTTCATTGGGGAGCCGTTGCCTGAGGGATTGTGCGCGGCCATTGTCGTCAAGCCTGCGGCGTGCTTGCAACGGCACGCCGCCGTTTGTTGGGGAAACATTGCGCATGGATATCGGCTATTTCCTGAAGCTGATGACCGAAAAGAACGCTTCGGACATGTTTTTGACCACCGGGGCGCCGGTCTATATCAAGATTGAAGGCAAGCTTTATCCACTGGGCAATACCGGCCTGCCACCGGGCATGGTCAAGAAAATCGCCTATTCGCTGATGGATGAGGGCCAGGTACCGCAATTTGAGCGTGACCTGGAGCTCAATATGGCCATCGCGCTGGCTGATGCCGGCCGTTTCCGCGTCAACGTGTTCAAGCAGCGCGGCGAAGTGGGTATGGTGATCCGTGCGATCAAGAGCAAGATCCCCAGCATCGAGGAGCTGCACCTGCCGCAGGTGCTCAAGGACGTGATCATGACCCCGCGCGGGCTGGTGCTGGTGGTCGGCTCGACCGGCTCGGGCAAGTCCACCTCGCTGGCCTCGATGATCGACCACCGCAACAGCACCTCGACCGGGCACATCCTCACCATCGAGGACCCGATCGAGTTCCTGCACAAGCACAAGATGTCCATCGTCAACCAGCGCGAAGTCGGCCTGGACACCCATGCCTTCCACAACGCGCTGAAGAACGCGATGCGCGAGGCGCCGGACGTGATCCTGATCGGCGAGATCCTCGACGCCGAGACCATGGAGGCGGCCATCGCTTTTGCCGAGACCGGCCACCTGTGCCTGGCCACGCTGCACTCCAACAACGCCGACCAGACGATCGAGCGCATCCTCAACTTCTTCCCGGAAACCGCACACAAGAACGTGCTGATGAACCTGTCGCTGAACCTGCGCGCGGTGGTTTCGCAGCGTCTGGTCAAAGGCAAGGATGGGCGCCGCCGGCCGGCCACCGAGGTGCTGATCAACACCCCGATGATCCGCGACCTGCTGCGCCGCGGCGAGGTGCACGCGATCAAGCAGGCGATGGAGGAGTCGCTGGAAGAAGGCATGCAGAGCTTTGACCAGTGCCTGTTCCGGATGGCCAAGGACGGCATCATCGAGCAGGAGGAAGCGCTGCGTGCGGCCGACTCGCGCGACGGGCTGGCGTTGAAGTTCCGCCTGTCCGAGGGCGGCAGCGGCGAGCTCGACCCGTATGCGGATTTCTCCGCTCCCGCCACCGCACCGGCCATCACCCACGGCTTCTGAACCCGGACGGCCGACCACGAAAAAGCCCCGCAGATGCGGGGCTTTTTACATTGCTGGACGCGGGACCGGGGCGGCCGCGGCAATCACGCCGCGTCGGGCTGGTTCTCCGGGCGGGCACGGTCAAACGCCGGCAGCCCCAGACAGGCCTGCTCGATCCGGACCAGGGTCGGATACGGCGCCAGATCCAGATGGAACCGGCGGGCGTTGTACAGCTGCGGCACCAGACAGCAGTCGGCCATGCCCGGCTGTCGCCGTGACAGAAACGGCCGGTATCCTGCGATCCCACCAGCATGTCCTCCAGCGCCTGGAAGCCGGTCCGCATCCAGTGCAGGGTCCACAGGTCGCGCTCGGCCTGCGGCACGTTCCACTCGCGATCGAAGAACTGCATCACCCGCAGGTTGTTGAGCGGATGGATATCGCAGGCCACCAGCTGCGCCAGCGCCCGCACCCGCGCGCGACCGGCCGAGTCGTCCGGCAGCAGTGCCGGCTCGGGCCAGATCTCATCCAGATACTCCAGGATCGCCAGCGACTGGGTCAGCACACGCTCGCCGTGGCGCAGCGCCGGCACCAGTTCCTGCGGATTGAGCGCGGCATAGTCGTCCGAATGCTGCTGGCCGCCATCGCGCACCAGGTGCACCGGCTCGATCGCGTAGTCCCGCCCTTTCAGATTCAGGGCGATGCGCACGCGATAGGCCGCACTCGAGCGCCAATAGCTGTAGAGCTTCAGCTGTCCATCCATGTCCATGCCTCCATGTTCATGCCTCAACCATAGCCACCGGCGGCCGGGTTTGCCTCACCGCCGGTCTGACCCCTGCGCCGTTGGCCGGATCAGGGCGCCTGGGCCGGCTCGATGCGCTGCTCGATCGCGCCGAAAATGCTGTTGCCGGCACGATCGAACATCTCGATGCGGACCACGTCGCCGAAGCTCATGAACGGCGTGGACGGCTTGCCGTCACGCAACGCCTCCACAGTGCGCTGCTCGGCAAAGCAGGAGGCCCCCAGCGAGGTGTCCTCGTTGGCGATAGTGCCCGAACCGACAATCGCGCCGGCCGACAGCGGGCGGGTCTTGGCGGCGTGGGCGACCAGCTGGGAAAAATCGAACTGCATGTCCACGCCGGCCTCCGGTGCGCCAAACCACTGGCCATTGATGTGGGTGACCAGCGGCAGGTGCACCTTGTTGCCCTGCCAGGCCTCCCCCAGCTCGTCGGGGGTGACGAACACCGGGCTCAGCGCCGAGCGCGGCTTGGACTGCAGGAAACCGAAACCCTTGGCCAATTCGCCCGGGATCAGGTTGCGCAAGGACACGTCGTTGACCAGACCCACCAGCTGGATGTGGCCGGCCGCCTGCGCCGGGGTGACCGCCATCGGCACGTCATCGGTGATGACCACGATCTCGGCTTCCAGATCGATACCGTAGTCCTCGCTGACCACCTTGACCGCATCACGCGGGCCATAGAAACCGGCGCTGGTGGCTGGTACATCAGCGGATCGGTGTAGAAGCTCTCCGGCACCTCGGCACCGCGCGCCTTGCGCACCCGCGCCACGTGCGGCAGGTAGGCGCTGCCGTCGACGAATTCGTAGGCACGCGGCAGCGGTGCGGCCAGCGCCTCCATCTCCACCTCGAACGCCTCGGCCGCGTTGCCGTCGTTCAGCGCCTCGTACAGCGCGTTCAGGCGCGGCGCCAGGTTGGACCAGTCCTCCAGCGCCTGCTGCAAGGTGGCGGCAATACCGGTGGCCCGCACGGCGCGGGTCAGGTCACGCGAAACCACGATCAGGGTGCCGTCGCGGCCGCCTTCCTTCAGGGAACCAAGCTTCATGGGAACGTCCAGTCTGCAGAAGAAACAAGTTTCAAGTGTAATGAATTGGCCCGCATCCACACAGCCGTCCGTTTGAAAAGCTGAACGGGTGTTTTTGTACCGATCTCAACTATCCCTTAGACTATCGCGGTCTGCCAGCGGCCGTCCGTTTCCCTCAGGGACCGCCGGCGGTGCAGGACCAGCGGCCTTTTGGCCCGTCCGCCCGCCCGCCCCCACTCCGACGCCATTCGTCACGCATTCCAGCCAGCGCTTCGCGCTGGTTGCATCCAGATCTTGCAGCGCGGTTTACGGGAACGCTCCGAGATCAGCCGATCTTATCGATCAGCAACGCAGGTCCTTGCGGGCGTGCGTTATTTTCTTTGGAGTTCTCCATGTCGTTTGAAAACCTGGGCCTTGCGCCCTTCCTGCTGCGCGCGCTTTCCGAGCAGGGCTACGAAAACCCGACCCCGATCCAGGAGCAGGCCATTCCGCTGGCCCTGGAAGGTCACGATCTGCTGGCTGGCGCACAGACCGGTACCGGCAAGACCGCCGCGTTCGGCCTGCCGCTGCTGCAGCACCTGGGCACCGCGCCGCAGCCGGTCGGCAACGGTCCGCG
>NZ_BAZI01000259.1 GCF_001310775.1 Stenotrophomonas pictorum JCM 9942 | reverse complement strand
TTGTCGCCCATGCCGGCCCGGGCGGTGAGCCACAGCACCGCCGACTGCAGCAGCGGCAGGGCCAGCAGCGCCACCAGCGCGGTGCTGACGTTGAACAGCACATGCGCCAGCGCCAGCCGCTGCCCGGCGCGGTTGCCGCCCAGGAACCCCATCACCGCGGTGGACACACTGCTGCCGACATTGGAGCCGATGGCGATGGCCAGGCTCTGCGCCGGTTCCAGCTGGCCTTGC
This sequence comes from Stenotrophomonas pictorum JCM 9942, assembly GCF_001310775.1. Classification (GTDB taxonomy): domain Bacteria; phylum Pseudomonadota; class Gammaproteobacteria; order Xanthomonadales; family Xanthomonadaceae; genus Stenotrophomonas; species Stenotrophomonas pictorum. The sequence goes on along the minus strand of NZ_BAZI01000259.1, from coordinate 3,650 downwards.
GACAGCGCCGCCAGGGTCAGCATCAGCGTGGCATGCGAGGACTGCACGATCACCGTCAGCCCCAGTCCCACCGCCACGAACAGCAACGTGCCGGCCCAGCCATCGGCGGCATAGCGGCCCAGCTCGATGGTGGTCATCGCCGAGAAACCGTCCTTGATCTGGTCGATGGCCAGGAAGATGAAGGCGATGCCGACCAGCAGCTGCCCGGCCGCCATGCCGCGCGGACCGGTGTAGCGGGCCAGCACGCCGAACACCAGCAGCGGCAGCGCCAACGGCGACAGGCTCAGGTTCTGTCCGGCCAGCGCCAGCAGCCAGATGCCGCTGGTGGCACCGAGATTGGCGCCCAGCAGCACCGCGATCGCGCCGCCGAGCTGGATCAGCCGGTGCCGAGGAAGGCGATGGTCAGCAGCGACACCAGCGTGCTCGATTGCAGCAGCAAGGTGGCGCCGCCGCCGAACAGCAGGCCCTTGAGCGGGGTGGCGGTGCTGCGCGCGAGCAGGCGCTCCATGCCGCCGCCGGCCAGCGCCTTGAGCCCCTGTTCCAGGCACTGCATGCCGAACAGGAACAGCGCCAGCCCCGCGCACAGCTGCAGCCAGCCGCCGCTGTAGTGGAACGAGGCGCCCAGCAGCAACACCAGCACCGCCACAGCGATCCATTTGAACGTCTGTTTCAAGGCCACGGCCCGCAGGAAGGGCCGGGGATTGAACCAGCTTTGAGAAAAATATGCTGCCGTCCGGCGATGCCCCGCAACCGTGGCGGGACAAGCTTGCGGCCGGGTTGTGCACAGGGTTGTTCACAATATCTAGTGTTGCGGCTGTCACTTTTGCCCAGTATCTTGTGCGCGTCGGTTCTGTCGGGCAGCAACCCGGTGGACTAAGAGGGAAGCTGGTGACGCCTGTCCGGGCCATTCCAGCACTGCCCCGCAGCGGTAATTGGGAACGACCCCGCCACACAGCACTGAGGCCGCCCGGCCTTGGGAAGCGGCGGAGAAGGAGGAGGCCTGCGCCTCCGCGCCCATGAGTCCGAAGACCTGCCGACAGCCGCGCGAAGCACACCGCGCGGTGCCGGCCGCGCGAATCTCCGGGGGAGATGGTCGGTGCATCACGAGCCGTGACGTGGACCTGGCCGGTCCGCGCGTCGCGGCCCGTGCGACACCGCGTCCCCATGCTCTGGAACCGCCGGCCCCGCACCTGTCGAGGGACGGGAGCCGCGTGCATCACGCATGGAGAAACGCCGTGACCATTTCCGAAACGCCCGTCGCCGTCGCCCCCACCACGGCGGACGAATTCCTGCTGACCCCGCCGCCGACTGCCACCGCGATGAGCGTGACCAAGCGCAACGGTGTGGTCGAGCCGGTGGACCTGAACAAGATCGTGCGCGCGATCCAGCGCTGCTGCGAGGGCCTGCACGCGGTCGACCCGATGCGTGTGGCCACCCGCACCATCTCCGGCCTGTACAACGGCGCCACCACTCAGGAGCTGGACGAGCTGTCGATCCGCACCGCCGCGCTGCTGATCGGCGAGGAGCCCGAGTACGGGCGCCTGGCCGCGCGCCTGCTGGCCAGCTTCATCGCCAAGGAAGTGTCCGGGCAGGAGATCCACGCGTTCTCGCAGTCCATCGCCCGCGGCCACGAGGTCGGCCTGATCAACGAACGCCTGCTGGGCTTCGTGCAGATCAACGCGCGCAAGCTCAACGATGCGGTCAACCCCGAGTACGACCTGAACTTCGACTACTTCGGCCTGCGCACGCTGTATGACCGCTACCTGCTGCGCCATCCGCACACGCGCAAGGTGATCGAGACCCCGCAGCAGTTCTTCCTGCGCATCGCCAGCGCGTTGAGCGAGGACGTACCCGAGGCGCTGGCGCTTTACCAGCGCATGGGCAGCCTGGACTACCTGCCGTCCAGCCCGACCCTGTTCAATTCCGGCACCGTGCACGAGCAGCTGTCCTCGTGCTTCCTGCTCGATTCGCCGCGCGATTCGCTCGAGTCGATCTACGCCAGATACGGCGATATCGCGCAGCTGTCCAAGTTCAGTGGCGGCATCGGCGTGAGCTACTCGCGGGTGCGCTCGCGCGGCTCGCTGATCCGCTCCACCAACGGCCATTCCAACGGCATCGTGCCGTGGCTCAAGACGCTCGATTCCTCGGTGGCGGCGGTCAACCAGGGCGGCAAGCGCAAGGGCGCGGCCTGCGTCTATCTGGAAACCTGGCACGCCGACATCGAGGATTTCCTCGAGCTGCGCGACAACGCCGGTGACGAGTCGCGCCGCACCCACAACCTCAATCTGGCCAACTGGGTGCCGGACCTGTTCATGGCCCGCGTGGAAGCCGACCAGGAATGGTCGCTGTTCGATCCGAGCGTGGTACCGGAGCTCACCGACCTGTACGGCGAGGCCTTCGAGCGCGCCTATGTGCAGGCCGAAACGCAGGGCAAGGCGGCCAAGCGCATTTCCGCGCGCAAGCTGTACGGCCGGATGATGCGCACCCTGGCCGAGACCGGCAACGGCTGGATGACGTTCAAGGACAAGTGCAACAAGGCCAGCAACCAGACCCTGCGCCCGGGCAATGTGATCCACCTGTCCAACCTGTGCACCGAGATCCTGGAGATCACCTCCGACGAGGAGACCGCGGTGTGCAACCTGGGTTCGATCAACCTGGGCAACCACTTCGACGCGCACGGTGACTTCGATTTCGAAAAGCTGGCCGAAACCGTCCGCCTGGCCGTGCGCCAGCTCGACCGTGTGATCGACCTGAATTTCTATCCGATCGAAACCGCCCGCCGCGGCAACCTGCGCTGGCGCCCGGTGGGCCTGGGCTGCATGGGTCTGCAGGATGTGTTCTTCCGCAAGCGGCTGCCGTTCGATTCGGAGCAGGCCCGCGCGCTGTCCCGGCAGATCGCCGAGACGATCTACTTCCACGCGCTGGAAACCTCCTGCGAGCTGGCTATCGAGCGCGGCCGCCATCCCTCGTTCAACGACACCCGCGCGGCCAGTGGCGCGCTGCAGTTCGACGCCTGGAACATCGCCCCGGTGGATGTCGCGCGCTGGGACGCATTGCGGGCCCGCATCCAGCAGCACGGCCTGCGCAACTCGCTGCTGATCGCCATCGCCCCGACCGCGACCATCGCCTCGATCGCCGGCTGCTACGAATGCGTGGAGCCGCAGGTGTCCAACCTGTTCAAGCGCGAAACGCTGTCCGGCGACTTCCTGCAGGTCAACCGCTATCTGGTGGACGAGCTCAAGCAGCTGGGCCTGTGGACGGCGGAAATGCGCGATGCGATCAAGCTGGCCGACGGCTCGATCCAGAACCTGGCGCAGATCCCCGAGCCGCTGCGACAGGTGTACCGCACCGCGTGGGAACTGCCGATGCGCGCGCTGATCGACATGGCCGCCGACCGTGGCGCCTTCATCGACCAGTCCGCCTCGCTCAACCTGTTCATGGAAAGCCCGAACATCGGTGCGATGTCGTCCATGTACATGTACGCGTGGAAGCAGGGCATCAAGACCACCTACTACCTGCGCTCGCGACCGGCCACCCGGATCGCCAAGACCACGGTCAGCAGCTATGCGCCGGCCGAAGCGGTGGCCTGCTCGCTGGAGAACCCGGAAAGCTGCGAGGCCTGCCAGTAAGGCGGCTCGCACCGCCGCCCG
>NZ_BAZI01000258.1 GCF_001310775.1 Stenotrophomonas pictorum JCM 9942 | reverse complement strand
GGCCTGCTCCAGCGCCGCCTGGTCGCCCGACAGCAGCGCGCCGAAGCTGGTCTGCAGGTCGGCCAGTTCCGGCACCCGCTGCAGCGCGAATACCCGCGGCGGCTTGCCGGCACGGGCAATGCTGACCTTGCCCTCGGCAATGGTGGTGGTTTCGGCGTAAGGCGCGCTCACCTCGCGCACCAGCGTGGCGTTGTCGGGGCGCCGGTACTGGCCTTCCACCCGCAACGGCTCCTTCAGCAGCGCCGAACCGCGCAACTCGACAAAGCCGGTCTGGCTGGGCGCCGGCTGGGCCAGTTGCTGGAGGATCCAGCGGGCCTCAAGGGCGCTCGCCGAGGCTGTCAGGGCCGTGCTGGAGATCAGCAGCAGGAGTGCGCGCCGGGTCCACCGGGGCAGGGAACGCGTGGTCATCGGCATGCCAGAAATCATAGAAATTGAACCAGTTGTAAGGGGCACTGCGCAGCCGCGACTCCAGCCGTGCGGCGTAGCGCTGGACCAGCTGTGCCAACGCGCCGGCACGCTCGCGGCGCGGGATCTCGACGACGTCGTCAAACGCCTCGAACACCAGATCGTAACGGTTGCCCCCGCGGTACAGGCCAAATGCCAGTACCACCGGCACCTTCAGCACGGCGGCAATCAGCCACGGCGCGGTGGGAAATGGCGCAGGCGTGCCCAGCAGTGGCGCGGCGACCGACGGCTCGCCCGGCCGCGCGCGATCCACCAGCATCGCCACCAGCGCCCCTTCCTCGAGCGCCTGCTTGATCGCCATCACGATGGAGGGGCCGTCCTGGCCGGCATCGATGATTCCGGCCGCCAGCACCGGATCCAGTTCGGCCAGCACCTCGGTGATCGCCGGGTTGTGCGCCTTGTCCAGCAGCACCCGCAGCTGGATGTCCGGGCGTTGCCGGCCCAGCGCGCGCAACGCGTCGAAACTGCCCAGGTGCGAGCCGAACACCAGTACCCCACGGCCCTGGTCCATCGCCGCGTGCAGCTGCTCCAGACCGACATTGTGGATATCGAACAAACGCATGCGCCCACCGAGCATGAACACCCGGTCCAGGATGGTGGCCGCGAACGTATGGATATGCCGGGCGACTTCGGCCAACGAGGCAGGGCGCCCATGCACCCGCGACAGGAACGCGCGCGAGGCGTTGCGTTCGGCGCCGCGCATCAGCAGGAAATACAGGGTGATCGGATACAGGCAGAGCCGCGAGACGCCGCGCCCGCCATAGCGGGCGATGGCGGCAATCAGCCGGATCGCACCGCGGCCGCCGCCTTCAGGACGGCGCTTCCAGTCGACCTCGCTCATGCCGGGACGTCCGGCGTTGCCATCACCAGCTCACCGCGTACCAGCAGCTGCGCCTCGCGCAGCACCTTGAAGCGCCAGCGCGGCGCGGCGCTTTCCAGTTCTATCGTCGCGACCTGATCCGGCAGCAGCGGCGCCATGAACTTCACCTGCGGCAGGCGCACGGCGGTGACCGGCACGCCGCACTGGCCGCTGATGGCCAGCAACACCTGCTCCAGCACCACCACGCCCGGCACCAGCGGCCGCCCCGGGAAGTGGCCGGGCAGGCAGGGATGGTCGGCGGGAATAGTGAATTGCATGACATCCACCGGAACAAGGACGGCCGCAAAGGATAACCGGCGCCGGTACCGCTCAGCGCAACAGGTCGCGCCAGAACGCGGGACCCAGCTGCGCCATCTGCCGCGCGAACTGCACGGCGTTGCGATCTGGACGGTCCGGGAACAGGCGCGTACGCAGCGCGTATTCGAGCACGAAGAACCCTCCGATCAGGCCCCAGTTGGCGATATTGGCGCACCATGACCACTGCTCATGGGTGACCGGCCACCACGGCCGCAGGCCCAACATGACCAGCAGCCCCCCCGGTACGGCGCTGGCCGCCAAGGCCAGGTTCAAGGCCGCCAGCAGCACCAGCACCGCCACCCAGGCCCCGGTCAGCTGACGGGTATAGCGCTCCAGCGCGGCGGTCACCGGCATGCCGGCACGCTGATACAGCGCGCGCATGATGCGCCCGATCAACGGCACCTGGCCTGCGCCCAGCCGTGCGGGCGAACCCCCACGCCACCAGCAGCGGGAACACCACCGGCGGAGCCAGCAGCAGCATCCACGCCAGCGGCGAGCCGGCCAACCACACCAGCGCCAGCGTGCACAGCAGCAGTAGCGGCAGGGCCCAGCCGCGGCGCTGTGCCAGCGGCGCCAACAACAGCAGCAGTACCAGACTGAACATCGCCGCCGCCGCCCAGATCCCGTCGCTACGGAGGCTGGCCACGTGCGACAGCAGCGGGTAGGCCAGCAGCAGCAGCATGCGGATCAGCGCAGCGGCCGCACCGTGGCCGGAAGGAGGCGCAACAGCCACGCGCTCCACCTCAGGCGGGCTTGTTGGCGTCGATATGAGCCGAAAGCGAGCGCAGCGACGTGAAAATACGCCGGTTGTCCTCATTGTCCGAGCGCAGCTGGAAGCCGTAGCGCTTGCTGATGGCCAGCGCAAGCTCCAACGCATCAATCGAATCCAGGCCCAGGCCGTCATTGAACAGCGGCGCCTCCGGATCGATCTGCGACGGAGTGACGTCCTCCAGGTTCAGGCTTTCCACCAGCAATTCAGCCAATGCGGCCTCGGACGGGGTTTGTGGCGACATGTACAGGTCCAGCGACGATTATGGAGGCGTAACGATCCGGCATCACCGTCGATAGCGCAACCGCGGTGGAAAAAACACGCGCGCTATCATGTGCCATCCCGGTTACACCGAATGTCCAGCGCATGATGTTTCCAGCACCACCCCCGTTGCCGCCCACCCCGTCCGGCCTTGCCCGCGATACCACGCCGGTCACCGCATGTGCGTGTTCCGGTAGCGCACCATGAGCGCCCATGCGGCGGTGACGTCCGCGTTGGCCGCATTGACCGTCGACTATGTGCCGGCCGCGCAGCTGCCGCTGTTGCTGGCCGATCCGCGGGTGCTGGCCATCTTCGCCTTTCATGCCGGCCGCGACGCGCCGGCCAGTGACGATCCGCGTTATCTGCAGGTAGGCCTGCAGGCCCATGGTGAACCGCAGCTGGAAGTGTGGCGCAGCCGCGCGCCGGTGCGCAGCGGACGCGACGCGAACGGCCTGGCCTGGGCCAGCGATGGCGCGCTGCTGTTTGGCGCCATGCAGATTGATGAGGCTACCGCCGGCGGCATCCTGGAAGCCTCGCAGCAGGCCTACGCGCAGATGCTTGCCGCGCTGCCGCAGCACGGTTACCCGCATCTGCTGCGGATCTGGAATTACTTCGATGCCATCACCGAAGGCGACGGTGACCAGGAGCGTTATCGACAATTCTGCATCGGCCGCGCCCGCGGCCTGGGCACGGTTGATCCGACCACCCTGCCGGCGGCCACCGCGATCGGCCGGGTGGATGGCGTACGGGTACTGCAGGTCTACTGGCTGGCCGCCCGCGAACCGGGCATTCCACTGGAGAACCCGCGTCAGGTCAGCGCCTACCGCTATCCGCGCCAGTACGGGCCGCAGCCCCCCAGTTTCGCCCGCGCCATGCTGGCCGCGCCCGGCAGTGCGCTGCCCTTGCTGCTGTCCGGGACCGCCAGCGTGGTCGGACACCAGACCCTGCACACCGACTGCACCGCCCTCCAGCTGCAGGAAACATTCGCCAACTTCACCGCGTTGATCGACGCGGCACGCCAGCATGTCCCCGCGCTGCCGCCACAGTTCGGCGCCGGGAGCCGGCTCAAGGTCTATGTGCGCGACGGTGACGAGCTGGCGCAGGTGCAACAACAGCTGTCACAGCATCTGGGGGCGCAGGTGCCGCGGTTGCTGCTGCATGCAACGGTGTGCCGCCGCGACCTGCGCGTGGAGATCGACGGCGTCCACGGCGGCT
>NZ_BAZI01000257.1 GCF_001310775.1 Stenotrophomonas pictorum JCM 9942 | reverse complement strand
GGGGGGTGAACTCTCAGCCAGAGCAGTTATAAGCGGCTTTGATTACCCGGTGAAGTCTCCGCTTCCGCGAGACAAATTGCAGGACTGGGAGTTTGGAGGGATCGCGCTTAATGACGCTCCAAGGGGCTGCTCGTAAAAGTTTGGCGAGCCTTCGCGGTGGATGATCACGAAGCGGCGACGGTGCGTGTATTCGTGGAGGCGCAAGGTGTGGCGCCGACGTTGCTATTCAGTGCGCCTGGCATTACGGAAATTGCACTGTCTTTCGATCAGAACATGAATCCATTCGTGGCCTATACGCAAGGGGCTGACGCGAAGTTCTACTGGTACGACTCGACGGTTCCGGGGATGATTCACAGTCAGCTACCATCCGGTTGCCGGACGCTGCGATGTACGATGGATGAGCGTCGCGTCGGATTTTCAGCCGACAGCGATATTCTGCTGTGCTACATCCGTTCCGGTAATTTTTGCATCCGGTATCAGCGTGAGCGGTATCAGACAGAGCATGTGCTGAGGAGCGGAGTGGGGGCAAGCTGCGAACTTGTGTCGATGGCCCGTAACACTGGTAGCCGCGTGCAGTGGCGATTCCGCAACTACGCGCGGACAGATGACCCTGGTGCACTGATTCAAGCGGAGCCATTTCTTTCTGATGTAGTTACTGACCTTTTGCTCAGGTCCGGCGTTTCACTGGAGAATGTTGACGTTTTAGATCTGTTCGAGAATATCTCCGGATACAAGGTGGCCACCCCGGGTGGCGCCGACGCTATGATCCAGCCGTTGCGGCAGGCCTACTTTTTCGACTCCGCCGAGTACGACCGCAAGCTGCGGTTCGTGAAACGCGGCCGGCGTGCACCGGTCGCGACGATCACCGATGCGACTTGGTCGAGCGCGATGGCTCCCTGATGGAGTTGGACCGCGTGCAGGAGGCCGAGCTGCTGCGCAAGGTCAATGTGATCAGCATCGACGCGGCGGCTGGCTACACCGCGACCAAGCAGACAGCCGAGCGCCGCAGCGGCACGGTCAAGGCCACCGGCGAAAGCAGCATCGAAGTGCCGCTCACAATGTCGGCAGATCAAGCGGCTACGGTGGCGCTGCGCCGCATGAAGGTCGCTTGGGGCGAGCTGCACAAGGCCGGGTTCCACCTTGGAATTGCCTGGACGGCGCTGACGCCGACTGATGTCATCGAGTACACGGACAAGCGCGGGCGCAAGATGCGGATCCGGGTTGTGCAGGTCGAAGAGGATTCCGGGGTGCTGGAGTTCGAGGCCTGCGATGACGCGCCATGGGCCTACGATTCGGAAGCTGCTGGCGTTGTCGTGCCGCCGCCGATCAGCACCACCCCGGGGCTGGTCGGCGACACGATCGTCGCCGTGCTGAATATCCCGATCCTGCGCGACCAGGACGACGAGCTCGGCTGGTACGTCGGCGCTCGCGGCACGGAGGCCGGCTGGCGCGGCGGGCAGTTGCAGCTGAGCACGGACGGTGGGGCCACGATCTCGGCCGCGCTGGATATTGCAGGGCCGTCTGTCATCGGCACCACGCTGACCCCGCTGGCGACCGAAATCGGCGGCGAGTACCTGAGCCGGCAAGCCCTTCAGGTGAATCTGCCGGAACAGCCCGAGTCGATCTCGATGGACACCCTGCTGCGGTACTCGAATCGGGCGGCCGTGCAGCGCGCCGATGGCAGCTGGGAGATCCTGCAGTACCAAGCCGTCACGCCGCTTGGCGGTACGCTGTACGCGCTGTCCGGGCTGATCCGTGGCCGCTATGCCACCGCTCCTGCAGCTATCCCGGCCGGCGCCGCGGTGGTCCTGATCGACGATTCGCTCACGTTCGTGCAGCTGCAACAGTGGATGGTCGGCACGACGCTGAGCGTGCGCGGTATCAGCGCAGGGCAAGACGAGGACGATGTCGCGTGGGTGCCGCTGTCCCTGGACAAACCGGCCAGCCAGCAGGAATGGCCAGTGCACCACGTGCGCGCCGAGCGCGACGGATCCGATGCGGTGACAGTGTCGTGGATCGGCCGGGCGCGACTGGGCGTCGAGAATGCTCCGCGGCAGAGTAAGTATTTCACCGGCTACCGGGTCAGCTACAGCGACGGCTTCACCGCTGACACGACCGAAACCAGCCACACGCGTGCAAGCGTGCCGGCCGGCGCCACCGTGCAGGTCGCGGCCATCAATTCAATCACCGGGCCTGGCCCGGCCAGCGAGGCAACCCCAACATGACCACCCCGAACCTTGGCCTGGAAACCGTGCCGGCCAACTCCCTGCAGCCGTCCGTCCCGATCAACGACGCCCTGCAGGTCATCGATGCACTGCTGCAGTTGGCCGTCGAAGACAAGGATCTGTCCGCGCCGCCGGCCACGGTTCCGGGGGATGTCGGCAAGCGCTGGATCGTCGGCGCGGCACCGACGGGTGCCTGGGGCGGCAAAGCGGGGCAGATCGCCCTGTGTACCGGTGCCGGCCTGTGGCGGTTCATCCCGGCCCGCGCTGGCTTCCGGGCGTTCGTCATCGATGAGGGGATCGACTACCGGTTCAGCGCTGGCGCTTGGGCACCAATCTGATCAGTACCCGCAGAACGCCGCCCAAGCCTCCATCATCTCCCGTCTGCGCTCGAGCATCGTCCCGCGCTTGTAGGCGGCCTTGGACTTGTCCTTGATCGTGTGCGCCAGCGCCGCTTCGGACAGATCGTCCGGGTAGCCGCCGACTTCATCGGCCCAGGTCTTGAACGTGGTCCGGAAGCCGTGGACGGTCACGTGTCCATAGCCCATGCGATTCAGCAGGGCCAACATGGCGTTCTCTGACAGCTGCTCCCCGGTGACGTCATTCGGGAACAGAAGGGCGCGGTCGCGACGCTGCAGCGCCAGCTCCTGGGCTGCCTGCGGAAGGGGGACGACATGCTCCTTCTTGGCCTTCATCCGGCTACCCGGTACCGTCCAGTTGATGCACTGTGCGTCCAGCTCCGCCGGCGCCGCGCCGGTGGTCATCCCCGTGCGGGCGGCCGTCAGGATGGTGAACTCCAGGGCGCGCGCTGCCTCTCCGACCCGATTACGCAGCTTCTCCATGAACTCTGTCATCTCGCCATAGGGAAGGGAGGGGAAGTTCTCGACCTTCGTCACGGTCGTTGGCTTCGGCAGAATCACGGACAGATGCCCCTTCCACCGAGCCGGGTTCTCGCCGGCCCGGTGCTTCTGAACCGTCACGGAATCCAGAATGCACTCGATCCGCTGGCGCACCCGGGTGGCTGTCTCGGTCTTGCTGGCCCAGATCGGTCGCAGGACGGCGAGCACGTCCTCGGTATCGATCCGGTCCACGCGCTTGGCTCCGATGATCGGCTTGGCGTAGGTCTCCAAGGTGTTGGTCCACTGGTCGGCGTGCTTTGCGTTCTTCCAGCCGGCCCGGCGCTCTGCGATGTATGCCTCAGCCGCCGCCCAGAATGTCGGGGTTGCCGCTGCGATTGCCCTGGCCTGCCTGCGGCTGGCCAGCGGGTCATGTCCCGCGAGCAACATCTTCCGCGCAGCCAGCGCGGCCTCCCTGGCCTCGGCCAGCGATGTAGTATGGAGCGGGCCCAGCCCCATCTCTGGCCGCTTGCCTTCGAACCGGTACCGGAAGATCCAGCTCTTGGCGCCGGTGGCCGTCACTTGCAGGTACAGCCCACCGCCGTCAGGGTAGTACCCCGGCTCATTGGCCGTTGCGACACGCCTCGCCGATAGCTTGTTCAACTGCATTCCCATACCTTGCACCCTTCTCCATACCCGCCCAGCTACCCGCCCGGCAGGCGGGGATTGACGCGTATTCCTGCGGAACGCTGCGGAGTGTGAAACCCTTACGGCTCATGGCTTGAGACTGGTTTCACGGACATTGACGGAGGGTGCTGGATTGGGCGGAGGAAGA
>NZ_BAZI01000256.1 GCF_001310775.1 Stenotrophomonas pictorum JCM 9942 | reverse complement strand
CGCAACATCCAGACGCTGAGCCTGCCCGGCGCCTATGAGACCGGCGCGGCGGTGATGAGCACCATCGGTGGCATCGTCCGTTACCAGCGCCCGGATGATTACGTGTTCAAGCGCAAGGCCGAGATCGAGGCGATGACCCCGGCGCAGGTGGCGCAGGCCGCCGGCACGCTGGATCCGGCCGCGCTGACCTGGGTGGTGGTGGGGGATCTGAAGCAGACCGAAGCCCCGGTGCGTGCCCTGAACCTGGGTGAAGTCACCGTGATCGATACCGAAGGCAAGCCGGTGGCCGCCACGGCCAGGTAAGTTCCACGCAGCCCACGCCATGGCCCGCTCCGCAGTGGAGCGGGCCATGGATCATGACGGGTTCATTCATTCACGGCACAATCCGTTCCGTTATCTACAAGGAACTGTCCATGCGTATCGTGTTTCTGTCTGTCCTGATCGCCAGCACCGCTGCCTGCACCTGGGTGCCGATTGAATCTTCAGGCAAGGCGGTGCGCGTGCTGCCGGCCGGTCCGGTCGCGCCGGGGTGCGTGACCAAGGGCGAGATCGTGGTGTCGGTGAAGAACAAGGTCGGTTTCTACAACCGCAACCCGCTGCGTGTGCAGGAAGAGCTGGAAACCCTGGCCCGCAACGAAGCGCCCAGTGCCGGTGCCAATGCGGTGCAGGCGACAGGGCTGCCGGCCGATGGCAGCCAGCGCTTTGCCGCCTACCAGTGCCCGCCGCGCTGAGTGCGGCAACTGTCCGTGAGCCGGTGATTTTCCGGCTCCGCGGCGCGCAGGCACGTGGTCCCGGTGCCTGCCAGCGCGCCGGAGGGCTCCATACGGCGGGCCGTTTATTTGTAAAGATGCGGTAAAAAGGCGCAGAGGCTAGAATAGCGCCCCCTTCGCCTGAGTCTTGGCGCTTTCCGATGCCTTTCCAGAATGTCTCGATCGCGGGACTGGCGCATATTGATGCGCCGCATACGCTGACCTCCAAGGAAATCAACGAGCGGCTCCAGCCCACGCTGGAACGCCTGGGGATCCGTGCCGATGTGCTGGGCGATATCGCCGGCATCCACGCGCGCCGGCTTTGGGACCAGGGTACGCAAGCCTCTGATGTGGCCACCCTCGCCGGTCAGAAGGCGCTGGATGATGCCGGCATCACCGCCGACAAGATCGGCCTGCTGCTCAACACCTCCGTCAGCCGTGACTACCTGGAGCCGTCGACCGCGTCGATCGTGTCCGGCAACCTGGGCATCGGCGAAGACTGTGTCACCTTCGACATCGCCAACGCCTGCCTGGCCTTCATCAACGGCATGGACGTGGCCGCGCGCATGCTCGAGCGCGGTGATATCGATTACGCGCTGATCGTCGACGGCGAAACCTCGAACCTGGTCTATGAGAAGACCCTGGAGCGCATGATGTCCCCGGACATCACCGCCCAGCAGCTGCGCGACGAAGTCGCCGCGCTGACCACCGGTTCCGGTGCCGCGGCCATGGTGCTGGCACGCTCGGAGCTGGTGCCCGATGCGCCGCGCTACAAGGGCGGCGTGACCCGTGCGGCCAACGAGTGGAACAAGCTGTGCGTGGGCAACCTGGACCGCATGGTCACCGACACCCGCCTGCTGCTGATCGAAGGCATCAAGCTGGCCACCAAGACCTTCGAGGCCACGCGCGAGGCGCTGGGCTGGGCGGTGGAGGAGATCGACCAGTTCGTGATCCACCAGGTCAGCCAGCCGCACACCAACGCCTTCATCAAGGCCTTCGGCATCGACCCGAAGAAGGTGATGACCATCTTCGGCGAGCACGGCAACATCGGTCCGGCCTCGGTGCCGATCGTGCTGAGCAAGCTGCGTCAGCTGGGCAAGCTCAAGAAAGGCGACCGCGTGGCGCTGATGGGTATCGGCTCGGGCCTGAACTGCACGATGGCCGAAGTCGTCTGGTAAGCCGGCACGGCGCAGACGAAACACAGGGCCGGTTCTGCCGGCCCTTTTTCCAGGTGCGATGTGATGAACAAGTTCCCCGGCTATCCGAGCCACACCCACCGCTTCGAGGTCCGTCCCGGGCTGTCGATGAACTACATCGACGAAGGCCCGCGCGATGGCGAGGTGGTGGTGATGCTGCACGGCAACCCGTCGTGGAGCTATCTGTGGCGCCATCTGGTCAACGGCCTGAGCGACAAATACCGCTGCATCGTGCCGGATCACATCGGCATGGGCCTGTCCGACAAGCCCGATGACAGCCGGTACGAGTACACGCTGCAGTCGCGCGTGGATGATCTGGACGCGCTGCTCAGTCACCTGGGCATCACCGGTCCGGTGACGCTGGCGGTGCACGACTGGGGCGGCATGATCGGTTTCGGCTGGGCGCTGTCGCACCACGCGCAGGTCAAGCGGCTGGTGATCACCAATACCGCCGCATTCCCGCTGCCGGCCGAAAAGCCGATGCCGTGGCAGATCGCAATGGGCCGGCACTGGAAGCCGGGCGAGTGGTTCATCCGTACCTTCAACGCGTTCTCCGCCGGCGCCTCGTGGCTGGGCGTGAGCCGCAGGATGCCGGCCGAAGTGCGCCGTGCCTATGTCGCCCCGTACGACAGCTGGGCCAACCGCATCGCCACCATCCGCTTCATGCAGGACATCCCGCTGTCACCGGCCGACAAGGCGTGGTCGCTGCTGGAGCGTGCCGCTGCGGCGCTGCCGTCTTTCGCCGACCGTCCGGTGTATATCGCTTGGGGCCTGCGTGATTTCTGCTTCGACCACCACTTCCTGGCCGGCTTCCGCAAGGCCTTGCCGCAGGCCGAAGTGACCGCGTTCGAGGATGCCAACCACTACGTGCTGGAAGACAAGCACGAGGCCATCGTGCCGGCGGTGCGTGCGTTCCTGGAGCGCAACCCCCTGCCCTGACTGCCCGATGACAACCCCGCCGGACTTGCGCTGCGGCGGTTGGGCCCGGCAGCGCTCAGGCGGCGATCGGCGGCTGTGGCGGTGAGGATGGCGTGTTGCCGTTGTCGTCCGGCTGTGGACCGTCATTGTCGGCCGCATCGCGCCAGCGCCAGTCGGCCAGGGTCAACGGGGCCAGCCCATGGGCGGCGCGCGCGCGATCACACTGCGCGCTGACCTGGCCATATTCCCACGACGCATCGACTTCGCGACAGACGCTGGGACGGTTGGGGTGAATGGTGCAGCGCGAATATTCGCCAATGCGCGCATCCAGCGCCACGCAGCGGATCGGGTCCGAATAGGTGCCCTGCATGCACAGCCGGTGCGGGTCCAGGCGCTGGGTCAGCGCGTGTGGCACGCCGCCTTCGCTGGCTTCGTCCGATTCCATCCAGTGGAAGGCGACGCGGTACTGGGCGCAGCAGGCGCCGCAGCTGAGGCAGGGATGGGGCATGGGAGCCGGCCTTGGGGCGGCGATGCGGGTGGGGAAGCTGGAGGATTTTCCATGCCGCCGCTCCGCGCGCAAGAAATTTCTGCAGCGGTGACAATATGCCGATGAACGATTCCTGCAATATCGCCGCGCGCCTGCCCGAACTGGCGCGTGAACGGCCCGACCAGATCGCCATCCGTTGCCCGGGCCGGCCGGGCCCCGACGGCATGGCCCGCTACGATGTCACCCTGGATTACCGCACGCTCGATGCGCGCAGCGATGCCATCGGCGCCGGGCTGGCGGCCTATGGCATCGGCCGCGGTGTACGCGCGGTGGTGATGGTGCGGCCGGGGCCGGAGTTCTTCCTGCTGATGTTCGCGCTGTTCAAGATCGGCGCGGTGCCGGTGCTGGTCGATCCGGGCATCGACAGGCGCGCGCTCAAGCAATGCCTGGACGAGGCGCAGCCGCAGGCCTTCATCGGTATCCCGCTGGCGCATCTGGCGCGGCGGCTGCTGGGCTGGGCCAAACCGGCCACGCGGCTGGTCACGGTCGG
>NZ_BAZI01000255.1 GCF_001310775.1 Stenotrophomonas pictorum JCM 9942 | reverse complement strand
TCCATGGCGATGCGCGCCCATTCGCCCCGATGGTGGATGGTGTCCAGCCAATCCAGGATGCACGCCAGGGTGCCGTCGAGACCTGCGTCGCCGCAGTCGCCAGCATCTGCTCCAGGCTGGCGGCCTTCTGTTCGAGGTTGCGCTCCATCACCTCCAGCAGCAGCTCCTCGCGATCGGCGAAGTTGGAGTAGAAGGCCCCCTGCGTATAGCCGGCACGCGTGCAGACGGCGCGCAGCGACAGCGCCGGGATCGAGTGCTCCACGATCAGCGCCTCGGCGGCATCCAGCAGCGCCGCGCGCGTGCGGACCTGCGATTCACTGCGGTTGAGCGGACGTGCGTGGCGTTGGGCTTGGCTCACGGCCGGCTCCGGCGCGACGGGGCGGCAGTATGCCACCGCCTTGCACAGGACGCCGTCAGCGTGCGGTGACCGTTCCCGACGGAGCACGCACGGGCGGCGGACATGGCGTCAATCATCGTAGAAGCCACCCCCCGCACCGGCGCCCAGGCGACCCTTGTCGATGTAGTTCACCTTGAGATATTCGGCCCAGCCCTGCGTTGCGGGATTTGCGCTTGCGATGTTGTACGCCGTGCGCAGGCCGACAATGTCGTAGATCTGGAACGGCCCCAGCTTGGCGCCGGTCCCGATTCGCCAGGTCTTGTCGATGTCCTCCGGACTCGCCACACCTTTCAACAACAAGGCGGCGGCCGCGTTGAGCAACGGCACCAGCAGCGAATTCAGCACGTAACCCGGCTGCTCCTTGTGCAGTCGGATCGGTTCCATGCCGATTTCCGCAGCGAAGCGCGCCACCTGCTCGAACACCTCAGGATCGGTCTGCGGCGTACCCATCACTTCCGCTGTGTTCTGGCGCCAGATGTGATTGGCGAAATGCAACGCCAGGAACTTCTCCGGCCGGCCCGTCGCATCCGCGAATGCACTGGGCAGCAGCGTGGAGGAGTTGGTGGCGAAGATGGTGCCTTCGCGCGCCAGCCTGGCGAGTTCGGCATAGACTGAGCGCTTGAGTTCCAGCTTCTCCGGCACCGCTTCAATTACCAGGTCCGCGTCGCGCACGGCCTGCGCAAGGTCGCTGCTCAGTGCGATGGCCGCCGCGACCCTGGTGGTCGCCTCGGGCGTCGTCCCCGGCAGGTCGGCGGCATATGTCTGAGCCAATCGCGTCAGGGCGTCGCGGGCACGCTCCAGCGCTGCTGCGTCAATGTCGTACGCCGTGACGCTCTTGCCGTGAAAGGCGCACTGGAAGGCGATCTGCGCGCCGAGCACGCCAGTGCCCAGCACGGTCACTCGCTGCAGGCCGGAGGGCGAGGCGACGGTCTTTGTGGTGTCCTGTGTCATGTTCATGCGTCCTCCCCGGCCAGCAGGCCGGCGTCGTGGAGCAATGCACCGATCTCGGTGCGGTCGAGCCTGGCCAACACGCGGTCGCGCAGGAACGACGGGCCCGGCAACGCCAATTCTTCGCCATCGCGCAGCTGGTGCAGTGCATCCAGCAGGGTGCGGATGTCGTAGGTGGAATTGAACACTTCCGGCACGCCGCGTTCAATGCCCAACAGCGTGTAGACCGCTTCCATCGGCGTGCGCACCGAGTACTCGGTGGTGAAGATACAGTCGCGTTGCTTCGACTCCGCGAACTGGCCGATGAATGCGAAGTTCACAGCGCCCGCTGGCACCACGTCAGGGCGATCACCGGCTTGACGCGGCATGAAGAAGGCGGTGATGTACGGCATCATCACCGGCACGGTGTTGGCTCCCGTGGCTGCAAGCTCCGCGATGTCCTCAACCGGCACACCCATGTGATACAGCCATTCCTGGGTGATTTCCTCGCCGGTGCAGTCCTGCATCGGCTTCTTGACGTAATCCCCCGGCACGTCCGCGAACAGGCCATAGAACCAGATCACGACCTGGTCCTTGGGCTGCTTCTTGAAGTGCGGCTGGCGGTTCACCGTCCAGCTCAGCAGCCAGCTGGAATCCTTGGCGGTGACAATCCCGCCGGTCACCACCTTGCCGCTGAACGGGTCGCGCTTGGCGATCTTCTCGATGTACTTCGGGATGCGCGCGTCCAGCGTGGTGATGGTGGCGGATTCCCATTTGGTCTCCGGAATGTGCGTGCCGAACACGTCGGGCCGCCCGAACGACGGATCCTTGGCCGCGATGCGCCGCCACAGATCCCAAGCCGGTGCCGGGCCTTCGTCCAGCAGCGCCGCGGTCTTATGGTCGCCCTCGTTGCTGTTTTCCACCAGCGAGCCGATGGTCATGAACAACAGGTCATCGGGGCCGAGTGCCATGCCACCGGGCTGGCCGTCGCGGTTCCAGTGGATGCGCGTGGCCTGCTTGCGTCCGTTGGTGGCATCGATGTCGAAATCGACATCTGTCACCTCGGTGCAGTACTGGAACACCACGCCCTGGTCCTTCAACCACTTCACCAATGGCAGCACCAGCGATTCGTACTGGTTGAAGCGGGTGAACTTCAACGCGGAAAGATCCGCCAGACCGCCGATGTGGTGGATGAAGCGGTGCAGATAGAGCTTCATTTCCAGCGCCGAATGCCACTCTTCGAACGCGAACATGGTGCGCCAGTACATCCAGAAGTTGCTGGCGAGGAAGTCCTCACCGAACACCTCGTTGATGCGCTTGTTCTCCATCTCCTCGCGCGTGGCCATGAAGACCTTGAGCATGTCCTTCTGCGCGGCCTTGCTGAGCGTGAACTTGCCCATGTCGGGCGCAGGCTTGCCCTGTTCGATGGTGGCGCGCTGCAGGGAGAAATTGGGGTCGTCCTTGTTCAGCCAGTAGAACTCGTCGAGCACGCTGGCCCCCTCGACTTCCAGCGACGGAATGCTGCGGAACAGATCCCACAGGCATTCGAAATGGTTCTCCATCTCGCGGCCGCCGCGGATCACGAAGCCCTTGTCCGGCTTCTCAAGTCCATCCAGTGCGCCGCCCGGCACGTCGATGCGCTCCAGGATGGTGATGCGCTCGCCCGGCATCTGGCCATCGCGGATCAGGAAGGCGGCGCCGGCCAGCGAGGCCAGGCCGGAGCCGACGAACCATGCGGATTTGCCGTCGACCCCGTCTGGCTTGCGCGGGCGGGCGAAGGCTTCGTAATTGCCACTGCTGTAATACATGTACGGACTCCAGTCGGGGAAGTTCAAGGTCATCGATCTAGCGAAAGGTCACTCCCACGGTAATGTATATCACCTGATATTTGAATTCGATTTGAGATCTATATGGCTGTCCGGACGGCTTTTCGCGGCCCGCAAATGATCTGGGCACCCGAAGGTGCCCAGAGGTAAGCGCGTTTGATGGCGGGGACGATGCCGGTATTGTTACTGCCGACCCCGCCCGCGCAGGCTACGACTGTTCGCCCCTGCTGTCCGCGTCGACGCTCGTAATTGATTCGGCATCGGCGTCGTCCAGCGAGACATCCAGCCGCTCGATCGCCTGCAGCTTCTCGCCGGCCTGCACGCGCATCAGGGTCACGCCCTGCGTGTTGCGGCCGACCTGGGCGATGTGCGCCGCCGGCGTGCGTACCAGCGTGCCGCCATCGGAGATCAGCAGCACATCGTGGTGGTCGGAGAGCGCAGCACTGGCGGGGTGCTGGCGCTGAGGAACAGGTAGCTGCCGGACGCCGGGTGGGCGGCGAACCGCAGCCGCTGGTCCCGGCAAGGTTGATCGCGGCGCGGCCGGCGGCATCGAAGTGGGAGGAGCTGGCGCAGCCGCTCGAAAATTGCGGGACGACGGCAACACCGGCGGCGCTGGCGGGACTGGCGTAGCGCGCCGTCAGGCCGGCGATTTCGGGCGCCAGATTGCGGCTCACCCGGGTGTTGTGCGCGAACCAGCCGCCCAGGAAATGGGCGAAATTGCTGCTGTTGCTGCCGAGGTACGCGCCGCTGGCGCCGCTGCCACCGG
>NZ_BAZI01000254.1 GCF_001310775.1 Stenotrophomonas pictorum JCM 9942 | reverse complement strand
CGCGACGGCACGCCCAGCCGCGCACTGAAACCGTCCCACTGCCCCGCGCCGCTGCTGACGAACAGGGTCATGTCCTGCACCCGGTACTCGCCACGCACGTAGCCGTGGTTGAACGGTGCCACGACCCAGCGATCGAAGCCGGGCATGTGGCCGCCGTGGGTATGTCCGGAGATCTGCAGATCCACCGCGCCGGTTGCCGCCGCGGCGCGCGCCTGCTTGGGCTGGTGGGCCAACAGCACGTGCACATCACTGCCACGGGCCGCGGCCACCACCGCCGGCAGATCCGGCGCCAATCCGCCGTGCATGTAGGGCGAGGCCCGCAGCGCGGCCAGATCCCCCACGCCCGACAGCGCCAGCGTCCGGCCATGGATGTCCAGCGTCGCGGTCTGGTTCTCCAGCACGCCCAGGCCCATCTGCCGGAAGTGCGCCATCCAGCGCGCATAGCCGTGGTAGTACTCGTGGTTGCCCGGCGCCAGCCACACGCCATAGGGCGCCTGCAGATCGGCCAGCGCGGTGACAAATGGCGCGGTGTCCTCCACTTCGCCATCGACCATGTCACCGGGCAGCACGATCAGGTCGGGCTTGACCGCCAGCGTCGCCGCCACGATGCGCTCGGTGCGCCAGCCGCGCTTGACCGGGCTGATATGCAGATCGGCCAGCACCGCCACCCGCAGCCCGTCCATCTCCACCGGCAGGTTCGGCACCACCAGTTCGCGCTCCTGCACCGCCGGCGGCTTCAATCCATTGCCGATGCCCAGTGTCGCCAGCAGCACGATCACCGCCGCCGCGCCCTGGTTCAGCCCACGCCCATGCCACAGCGTGGCCAGCGCAGCCTGGCGTGGGAACAGCCGCGTCAGCAGCCAGCCGGCCTCGCGCAGCAGCAGGAACACCAGCAGCAGGATGAACATCACCAGCACCCAGCCGAACACCAGCTGGATCCATGCCTCCACCGCGTAGGCGAACACATCCAGCCGCCACAGCGTGGCAAACGCCAGCCCCAGCAGCGCCAGGGCTAGGCTGGGGCCGATATGCCAGCGCCGCTGGCGCTGGGACAGGAAGTGCACGGGCCACCACAGCCACAGCGCCATCAACGGCAGGATCAGGGAAACAATCAGGGTCATCATCGGTAACAGGGGCACGCATCCGGCAACGACCGGTACGCACCCTCACAGGGGAAGGGGAAACAGCGCAGCACTGTGCCATGGCGCGATGCCATCGGCGCCGGCGTGACTGGAACACTCCGTCGCCGCGCGTGCCGGTGCGCCACAAACGGCAAGGGCACCGCCTTGGCGATGCCCTTGCCAGGTCACTCCACCGCAGATTACTTGGACTTTTCAGCAATCCACGTATTGATCTTCTCGTCCAGCACATCCAGCGGCACCGAGCCGTCCTTCAGCACTTCAGCATGGAACTGGCGGATGTCGAACTTGTCGCCCAGCTTCTGCTCGGCACGTTTGCGCAGCTCTTGGATCTTCAGCTCGCCGGTCTTGTAGGCCAGCGCCTGGCCCGGCCAGGCGATATAACGCTCGGCTTCGGCAATTGCGTCCGGCTCGCTCACCGAGGAGTTGGCGAACATGTAGTCCAGCACCTGCTGGCGGCTCCAGTTCTTCGAATGCAGGCCGGTATCGACCACCAGCCGCACCGCGCGCCACAGCTCGCCCTGCAGGCGGCCGAAGTAGCTGTACGGATCGGTATACACACCCAGATCCTTGCCCAGGCTTTCGGCATACAGGCCCCAGCCCTCGATGAAGCGGTCTCACCGCCGAAGCGGCGGAACGCCGGCACGTCCTTCAGTTCCTGCTGCAACGCCAGCTGGAAGTGGTGGCCGGGAATGGCCTCGTGCAGGAACAGGTCTTCGGCGTCCCAGGTCTTGCGCGTGGGCAGATCATAGGTGTTGACGTAGAAAATGCCCGGACGGGTACCGTCCTCGCTCGGCGTCATGTACGACCCACCGGCCGCCGACTTGGCACGGAACGCCTCCACCGGACGGATCTCGAAGCCGGCCTTGGGCGTGAGCGAGAACAGCTTGCCGACGTTGGCGTTGACCTTGGCTTCCAGCCCGCGGTAGTGCTCCAGCAGCGCCTGCTCGGACTTGAACTCGAACTGCTTGTCGTTCTGCATGAACTTGAAGAAGTCCTGCAGCGAGCCCTTGAAGCCCACCTGCGCCATCACCTGGTTGATCTCGGCATGGATGCGCGCCACTTCGGACAGGCCGATGGCGTGGATCTGCTCCGGCGTCTGCGCGGTGGTGGTGCTCTCCTTGGCGTTGAAGGCGTACCACGCCTTGCCCTCGGGCAGTGCATCCAGGCCCACGGTGTCGCGGGTGGCCGGCAGGTACTCGTTGGCGATGAAGTCACGCTGCTTTTTGATCGCCGGCATCAGCTGATCGGCGATCAGCGTGCGGTAGGCCGCGGTCAGGCGGTCCTTGTCGGCCTGGGGGAAATCGGCCGGCATGGCCTTGATCGGCCCCCAGAACTGGCTGTCCTCGGGCTTGGCGGTGAGGATCTCGTCGAATTGCGGCACCACCTTTTCCATCAGCACGCGCGGCTGCACCACGCCGGCCTTCATGCCCTCGCGCATGTTGCCGATTTCGGTCTCCAGCACCAGCGGGATGCGGCCGGCACGCGCCAGCCAGTTGTCGTAGTCCTTCACCGTCTTGAACGGCTGCGCCACCTGGCCCGAACCCAGCATCACCGCATAGCTCACGGTCGAGCCCATCTGGTTGACCGGCATCATCCAGGTCGGGAACTTCTCCCCTTCCAGCGACTGCTTCTGCTCCTCGACGAAGATCCGGTAGCTGAGCAGGTCCTGCCCGGACAGCCCGGCATCGCCGAGCTTCTCCACCTTGCCCAGCCACTCGGTGCTGAAATCATGGCTCTGCTGGCGGAACTCGGCCGAGGCGAAGTTCGGCAGCTGGTCGTTGTAGCGGTTGTCGCCCTGGAACGTGGCCTGCAGCGGGTTCAGTTTGAGCACGCCTTCCCAGTAGTCGGCATACAGCTGGTTCAGCTGCGCGGCCTTGTCGGCCTGCGGCGCCTGGGTGGTGGCATCGCCCGCGGCCGGCGGCGAAGACGGCGAGCACGCCGTCAGCGCGGTGGCCAGCGACAGTGAGACGGCATACGCCAGAGGGCGGAAGTTCATCGGGGGTATCCATACGGTGGACGAGGTGGCCAGCGTCGATCCAGAACGCTCCCCAGGAAAGGGCCAAAGGTCACGCCGGGCCGGCCCGTCGCGGCCCGGGCGCTGAACCGTCATAATTCGCCCCCTCCGCGTTCCGGCCCTGGCGGCCGCCGCTCCTTCTTCTCCCGCCCGTCCGCCGCCCCTGGCTGCGCCGGAGTGGCCCATGCCGTTGCCGTATTCCTATGACTAACTCTCGCCGCCCCCTGGGCTTCTGGTCCGCCACCGCGCTGGTGGTCGGCAGCATGATCGGCTCGGGCACCTTCCTGCTGCCCGCCACCCTGGCCCCGTATGGCGCCGCCACCCTGATCGGCTGGGCCATCACCCTGTGCGGCGCGCTGCTGCTGGCCGTCACCTTCGCCCGGCTGGCCAAACGCTGGCCGCAGACCGGCGGCCCCTACGTGTTCGCCCGCAACGCCTTCGGCGAGCTGCCCGGCTTCATGGTGGCCTGGAGCTACTGGATCTCGATGTGGTGCGCCATCGCCGCCATCGCCGTGGCCTTCGCCGGCAGCGTCGGCGCCATCTTCCCCGCCCTGACCGCCACCCCGGTACGGGCGGCGGCCTGCGGGCTGGTCGCGCTGTGGCTGTGCGCTGGGTCAACCTGCTGGGCGTGCGCGAGGCCGGCCGCCTGCAGCTACTGACCACCGTGCTGAAAGTGGTGCCGCTGCTGCTGTTCGGGCTGGTGGCGCTGTGGTTTGTCGACACCGGCCATTACGTGCCTTTCAACCCCAGCGGGCAGTCGCT
>NZ_BAZI01000253.1 GCF_001310775.1 Stenotrophomonas pictorum JCM 9942 | reverse complement strand
CCCAGGATCAGCACCCGCCGTGGCAGCATTCCGGCGGCGGTCATGCGCGCGGTGTGCTTCGTAGGCCTGCAGGTGGCAGTAGGCGGCCTGCAGCAGGGGCGCCGACTGTTCCTGCGCAAGCGCGCGGCCCAGCATGTCGCCGACGATATGCGCCGCTTCCACGCGTTGCCCGGCTTCCAGATCACGCAGCATCGAGGCTTTGATCGGCGAACCTGCCCTGGTCAGCGCGGACAGGGCGATGTCCTGCGCTTTCTGCGGGATCGCCTGGCCGGTGGCGGCGGCCACTGCCAGGCATTCGCCATACAGCGCCTGCATGAACGCGGTGCCATGGTCACTGGCGACGATGCTGCCGACATCGGCACGCATCAGGCAGGTACCGGCGGCCAGCGCGGTCAGGAAGGTGTACTTGATCCACTGCTCCCGGGCGATATCGGCCGAGGCGACATGGTCGATACCGGCCTCCTCGCAGGCCGTGACCAGGGCGGCCACGCGCGTGCTGTCAGCCCCGCCATCGCGCTCGCCGAAGGTCAGCTTGGCCGGCGTGTCCAGATGCAGCACCGCGCCGTCGGCGGCCTTGGTCGCGCTGATGAAGCACAGTCCGCCCAGCACCCGCTCGCGTCCGAAACGTGCATCCAGCGCGGCGTAGTGGTGCAGGCCGTTGAGGATCGGCAGCACGCTGGTGTGTGCGCCGACCGCCGGCGCGATCGCCTCAATCGCGCTGTCCAGGTCGTAGGCCTTGCAGCTGAGGATCACCAGATCGAACGGACGCTCCTGCACGCCGTGCGGTAGCGCATCGGCGGTGACGTGGGCGACCGGGAAAGTGGCATCGCCCAGCGGGCTGCGGATCACCAGGCCATCGCGCTCCAGCTGCGCGGCGCGGCCCGCCCGTACCAGGAAGGTGACATCAAGACCGGCCTGGGCCAGACGTCCGCCAAAGTAGCCGCCGGTACCACCGGCGCCGAGAATCAGGATGCGCATCAGATCGTAAGTCCATCAGCAAGGGGAGGCGGCCATCATAGGAGTGTGCGCGGCGGTCTCAGGTAAAAAGAAGGCGCCTTGCGGCGCCCCCGGGTTCAGCTGCGCAGGCCGACGCCGCGCTTGAGCAGCCACAGTGCCAGCGCGCCGAGCGCGGCGACGAAGCCAAGCATCAGCGCATACGACACCCACAGCGGTACGTCGCTGCTGCCGAGCAGGCCGTAGCGGAAGGCGTTGACCATGTAGAAGATCGGGTTGGCATGGGTCAGCGTCTGCGCCCAGCCCGGCAGCAGGGTGATCGAATAGAACACGCCGCCCAGGTAGGTCAGCGGGGTCAGGATGAAGGTCGGCACGATCGCCACGTCGTCGAACTTCTTGGCATAGACCGCGTTGATGAAGCCGGCCAGCGAGAAGATCGTCGCGCCCAGCAGCACCGTGCTAAGCGTCACCAGCGGATGCGGGATGCGCACCGGGGTGAAGAACATCGCGATCAGCAGCACGATCACGCCCACGGCCATGCCGCGCGCCACTGCACCGGCCACATAGCCGCCGAGGATCACCCAGTTCGGCATCGGGCTGACCAGCAGCTCCTCGATATGGCGGCCGAACTTGGCGCCGAAGAACGAGGAGGAGATGTTGCCGTAGCTGTTCTGGATCACGCTCATCATCACCAGACCCGGCACGATGAACTGCATGTAGCTGTAGCCGCCCATGTCGCCGATTTTCGAGCCGATCAGGCCACCGAAGATCAGGAAGTACAGGGTCATGGTGATCGCCGGCGGCACCAGGGTCTGGCCCCAGATGCGCAGGATGCGGTTGATCTCGCGGCGCACGATGGTGCCCAGTGCCACGCAGTTGCGCGCGCCGGTGGTGGCGGTTTCGGTGTTGGCGGCGGGGGTCATGCGGGGGTCTCCAGGTTGCCGGTCATGCGCACGAACAGCTCTTCCAGGCGGTTGCTCTTGGTGCGCATCGAGCGCACGCGGATGCCGGCGCTGTTGAGCGCGGCGAACACGCGGTTGAGGTCCATCGCGCGCGGCATGTCCATGTCCAGGGTGTGTGCATCGGTGGCGACCAGCGTGGCGCCTTCGATCTGCGGCAGCTGCGCGGGCAGCTCACCGTCGATGTCGAAGATGAAACCTTCCACGTCGAGTTTGGCCAGCAGGTCGCGCATCGGCCCCTGCTCGACGATCCGGCCGTGGTTGATGATGGCCAGGTTGCGGCACAGCTGCTCGGCTTCTTCCAGGTAATGGGTGGTCAGGATGATGGTGGTGCCGGCGGCATTGATCTCCTGCAGCGTCTTCCACATGTCCCGGCGGATCTCGATATCCACCCCGGCGGTGGGTTCGTCCAGGATCAGCAGGCGCGGGCGGGTCATCATCGCGCGGGCGATCATCAGCCGCCGTTTCATGCCGCCGGACAGCGTGCGGCTCATCATCTGCGCCTTGTTCCACAGGTGGGCGCGCCTGAGCTCCTCTTCGGCGCGCACCTCCGCCTCGGCACGTGGAATGCCGTAGAAGCCGGCGTAGTTGACCAGGATGTCGAAGGGCTTCTCGAACAGGTTGAAGTTGATTTCCTGCGGCACCAGCCCGAGCAGGCGCATCGTCGCGCTGCGATTGCTGACCAGATCGGTGCCGAACACCTCCACCTGGCCTTCGCTGAGGTTCACCAGCGAGGAGACGATGCCGATCAAGGTCGACTTGCCGGCGCCGTTGGGGCCGAGCAGGGCGAAGAAATCACCGGGCGCCACTTCCAGCGACACGCCCTTGAGCGCGTGCACGCCGTTGTCGTAGGTCTTGCGGAGGTCGGTCACGCGCAACGCGGGCGCGACGGGGGAGGTTCGGGGGTCCAAGCTTCGGCCTTTGCGCCCGGGTAAAGGCGCCGGATAAGAGCAAGCCGGTATTATAGAAGCCCCTGCGGCGTCAGCCCGGCTACACACTGTTCCCTCCCCGTGCCTGTCCAATTCCCCCTCAAGCTGGTCGGCCGGCGCATGCTCGCGCCGACGGTCGGTCATTACCAGTTCGTCCGCGATGACGGTCAGCCGCTGGATTTCTCGCCCGGCCAGTTCATCCAGATCCATTTCGCCTATGCCGACGGCACCGCCACCAAGCGCAGCTATTCGCTGGCGACCATCCATGACCATGCGATGGGCCCGGGCGAGGCGGTGGAGATCGCAGTCAGCTTCGTGCCCGGCGGCGCGGCCACCGCGCTGTTCGAAGGCTGGAGATCGGCGGGCATCTCAGTGCCAGCGGTCCGTTCGGGCGCTTCTGCCTGCAGCCGGGCGACCACAATGCCCGCTATGTGCTGATTGCCACCGGCACCGGCGTCACGCCCTACCGCTCGATGCTGCCGCAGCTGCGCCAGGCCATCGTCGAACGCGGCGTGGAAGTGGTGCTGCTGCAAGGCGCCCGCACCCCGGCCGAGCTGCTGTACAGCGAGGATTTCAGCGCCTTCGCCGAGGCCACGCCGGGCTTCCGCTATATGCCGTGCCTGTCGCGCGAGCTGCCGGTCGAGCCGCACCCGGACGTGCGTCGCGGCTATGTGCAGCAGCAACTGGCGGAAGTCGCGCCGGATCCGGCGCGTGATATCGCCTACCTGTGCGGCAACCCGGACATGGTCGATGCCTGCGCCGAGGCGTTGAAGGCCGCCGGTCTGGGCAATCCGCAGATCCGCCGCGAGAAGTACGTCAGCAGCAAGTAAGCCGGCCCGGCTGCGGGCAGCGGCGCCACGCGGAATCGCGCCGGCACGGTTCCACCTGTAAAGACTCCTTGACAGCGGGGCGGTGCCGCCCCTATCGTCTGTCAAGCGTCCTTTACAGGGTGGTTGATATGCAGTCCCGTAGGCATTCCCGCACCGCTGTTGTGAACACCGCCCGCGCCTTGGCCGCGCGCCTCCCCTTGCCGGGGCTTGGCGGGGGGGCGCCCGCTGTTGCGATTTTCCGCCTGCGCTGCCGGACGCTGCGCTGATG
>NZ_BAZI01000252.1 GCF_001310775.1 Stenotrophomonas pictorum JCM 9942 | reverse complement strand
ACCAACTCCGCCCGCGCGGCCTGGTACACCTTGATGCCGGCGCGGCCCTCGCGCAACTGGTTGTCCAGCAACACCGTGCCCGGAACAAACCGCAATCGATCCTCTATCCAGTGCAGGGCATCGGGCGAGCGCACCGCCTCGGCCAGCGTCACCGTGCTGGCGCTTGCCGACGGCAGTTGCGCCAGCAAGTGTTGCTTTTCGTGCATGCGTTGCAGCTGCCAACTGCCCAGCACCATGAACACCGCCGCCACGGCGAAGGCGAGCACCCATCCGGAAAAGACCGTGTGCTGTCGCGTCATGACAAGCCGGCCGCGAGCAGGTGATATAGCGGGGACTTCCCACCCGCCGAGCCGCGCATGAATGATTCGCTGAAGACCCTGCTGGTAATCGCGTTCTTGATCGTCATCGTCTGGAATCTGGGGGCCGGCCTCTACTACCTGATGATCGATCGCGGCCAGACCAAGCGCACGGTCAACGCGTTGACCCGGCGCATCGCCCTGTCGGTGGCGCTGATCCTGCTGGTGGTCCTTGGCATCTACAGCGGCTGGATCAAGCCGCACGGAGTCGGCGGCTGAGTCCGGCCACGGCCGCGTTGCCCGATGCGACGCGGCCGGCGCATCGCCTACAGCACGTAGACGAACAGGAACAGCATCAGCCACACCACATCGACGAAGTGCCAGTACCACGCCGCCGCTTCGAAACCGAAGTGGTTGTCGCGGCTGAAGTGGCCCTTGGCCGCACGCAGCCACATCACCGCCAGCATGATCGTGCCCAGCGCCACATGCGCGCCATGGAAACCGGTGAGCAGGAAGAAGGTGGAGCCGTAGATACCCGAGCCCAGGGTCAGATTCAGCTCCTTGTAGGCGTGGATGTATTCCTCGGCCTGGAAGAACAGGAACACGCAACCCAGCACCACCGTCGCGCCCAGCCACAGCAACAGCTGCTTGCGTCTACCGGCCTTGAGCGCGTGGTGGGCAATGGTCAGCGTGATGCCCGAACTCAGCAGTATCAGCGTATTGAGCAGCGGCAGCCCCCACGCCGGAATGGTCTGGAACGCCCCGCCGATATCGCCGGGGCCATTGGTCGGCCACGCCGCCGAATAGCCGTCCCACAGCAGTTCGTTGGTCATCACCCCGTGACCTTCACCGCCCAGCCACGGCAGGCCCATCTGGCGGGTGTAGAACAGCGCACCGAAGAACGCGCCGAAGAACATCACCTCGGAGAAGATGAACCACACCATTCCCATCCGGAACGAGCCATCGACCTGGTGGTTGTAGCGCCCGGCCACCGACTCGCGGATGACATCGCCGAACCACAAAAACAGGGTGAAAACCATCATCGCCACCCCGGCGAAGAAGGTCCAACGCCCCCAGCCGGCGTCGTTCAACCAGCTGGCCACTCCCACCATCATCACCAGCATGGAAATCGAGCCGACGAAGGGCCACTTGCTGTGGCTCGGCACGAAGTAGACATTGGCATCAGAGGTGTTGTGGGCCATGGCTTGCTTCCGGGTCCGTGATCTAGGGGGCCGCATGCGCAGCGGTCGCGGCCGAGGCCGAAACCAGCTGCTCTGTCAGCGCATCATTCTTGAAGAACGTGTAGGACAAGGTGATCGTTTTGACGTCGGCCGGCAGGTCCGGATCAACGATGAAACGCACCGGCATGTCGCGCTTTTCCCCGGCCTGCAAGGTCTGCGCGGTGAAACAGAAACATTCGGTCTTGTTGAAGTAGCCCGACGCCCGTGCCGGCGCCACCGACGGCACCGCGCTACCGACCAGCGCGCGATCGCTGTCGTTGCGGGCAAAGTACAGCGCCTCGTTCAATTCGCCCGGCACCACATCCATCGTCAGCCGTTCCGGATGGAAGGCCCACGGCAGCTTGGAATTGACCCCGCCATCGAACTCCACCCGCACCGTGCGTTTGCTGGTGCCGGCCGAGGCCGCCGCCGGCGGGCTCGCACCGCGCTCCAGCCGCACGCCGAACACCTTCTCGCAGGCGATACGGTACAGCGGCACCAGCGAGAAGGTCAGCACAAACACCGCCAATGCCACGCCAATCAGCCGGCCCATGCCGGCATTGCGCTCGGGTTTGGGCGCGGGCGTGGTCAATGCGCCAGAACGCCGGAAAGGATGAAACCGGCGTAGATCGCCACCGCCAACAGCCCCACCACCAGCGCGGTGCGGCGCGAGCGGCGGCGACGCAGCGCCAGCTCCTCAGGTTGCAATGGGCGAGGGTCCATCTGTTTCCCCTGTTTCAGTGGGTGACGTCATCGTGGGCCAGATCGCCCGGCTTGATGACCGGTGGCACGGTGAAGGTATGCGCCGGTGCCGGCGACGGCAGCGTCCACTCCAGTCCGCGCGCGCTTTCCCACGCCCGGGCCTCGGCGCGTTTGCCGTTGCGCAGCGAGCTCAGCAGGATCGCCGCCATCAGGAACGGGGTGACGAACATGCCGAACGCACCGATCGAGCTGACCAGGTTCCAGTCGGCGAACACCGGGTTGTAGTCGGGGATACGGCGCGGCATGCCCGCCAGGCCAAGGAAGTGCTGCGGGAAGAACAGCAGGTTGACGAACACCATCGTCCACCAGAAATGCACCTTGCCCCAGAACTCGTTGTACATGCGGCCGGTCCACTTCGGCCACCAGTAGTAGACCGCGGCGATCAGCGCCAGCACCGCGCCGGTGACCAGCACGTAGTGGAAGTGCGCCACCACGAAATAGGTGTCGTGGTACTGGAAGTCGGCCGGCACGATGGCCAGCATCAGGCCGGAAAAACCGCCAATGGTGAACAGGATCACGAAGGCGATGGAGAACAGCATCGGTGTCTCGAAAGTCAGCGAGCCTTCCCACATCGTGCTGACCCAGTTGAACACCTTCACCCCGGTCGGAATCGAGATCAGCATCGTGGCGAACATGAAGTAGATCTCGCCCCCCAGCGGCATGCCCACCGTGAACATGTGGTGCGCCCACACGATGAACGACAGGAACGCGATCGCCGCGGTCGCGTAGACCATGGCCTGGTAACCGAACAGCGGCTTGCGGCTGAAGGTGGGGAGGATCTCGCTGACCACACCGAACGCCGGCAGGATCATGATGTAGACCTCCGGATGGCCGAAGAACCAGAAGATGTGCTGGTACATCACCGGGTCGCCACCACCGGCGGCATTGAAGAAGCTGGTGCCGAAGAACTTGTCGGTCAGCAGCATCGTCACCGCTCCGGCCAGCACCGGCATCACCGCGATCAGCAGGAACGCGGTGATCAGCCAGGTCCAGCAGAAGATCGGCATCTTCAGCAGGTCGATGCCCGGTGCGCGCATGTTCAGCACGGTGGCGATGATGTTGATCGCGCCCATGATCGAGCTGACACCGGCGACGTGGATGGCGAACACGCTGAAGGCGACGTTGTAGCCACCCTGCAACGACAGCGGCGGGTACATGGTCCAGCCGCCGGCCGGCGCGCCGCCCGGCAGGAACAGCGTCAGCAACAGCAACGTGAAGGCCACCGGCAGCAGCCAGAACGACCAGTTGTTCATGCGCGGCAGCGCCATGTCCGGCGCGCCGATCTGCAGCGGGATCATCCAGTTGGCCAGGCCGACGAAGGCCGGCATCACGCCGCCGAAGATCATCACCAGCGCGTGCACGGTGGTCATCTGGTTGAAGAATTCCGGCTTGACGTACTGCAGCCCGGGCTGCGCCAGCTCCATGCGGATCACCACACTCATCGCCGCGCCGACGATGAACATCAGGAAGCTGAAAAGCAGATACAGCGTGCCGATGTCTTTGTGGTTGGTGGAGAAGAACCAGCGTTCGAAAAAGCCCTGTTGGTGCCCGTGGTGATCGGAGTGCTCGACTGCGGAATTCGCCATTGCAACTACACCTCGTTATCCGTTTTCAGGCATCGCGCCGGCCGTCACGCCGGCACGCTGGAATATCAGGCACCGCTGGCTGTTGGCGCGAGCGCGGCTTCGGGTTGCG
>NZ_BAZI01000251.1 GCF_001310775.1 Stenotrophomonas pictorum JCM 9942 | reverse complement strand
CTGTCGTTCGCGCCGCTGCTGCAGGCCGCGCCCACCGCGCCTGGAGCGCGAGGTCAACACCTTCATCGGCAGCAAGGATGACGGCAACACGTTCCCGGGCGCGTCGGCGCCGTTTGGTCTGATCCAGGTCAGCCCGATCGGCAGCCACTATTCCGGCTGGCGCTATGACGACGAGAAGATCCGCGGCTTCGGCCACTCGTTCATCTCCGGCGCCGGTTGCTGGGAGCAGGGCGGCCAGGTTTCCATGCTGCCGGTGACCGGCACGATCGGTCCCGGGGGCGATTTCGATACCGCCGATGCCAAGAGCTTTGACCACAGGAAATACGCCTCGACCTACAGCCACGACGGCGAGATCGGCCAGGCCGGCTACTACAAGGTCCGCCTGACCAGCTACGGCGGCATCGACGTGGAAACCACCGCGCGTACCCGCGCCGCCGCCGAGCGTTACACCTTCGCCGCCGGGCAGAAGGAAGGCCAGGTGCTGGTCAACGTCGGCCAGGCCAACGAGCGCCATTCGGTGATCGGCAGCGTGATCGATGTGGTCGGCGACCGCGTGGTGGAAGGCAAGCTGGTCACCAAGAGCTTCTGCGGCGGCCACCAGTACACCACTTGGTTCCGGGTCGAGTTCGACCGTCCGTTCAAGGCCCATGGCACCTGGGGCGAGGCCGGCGGCCTGCCGGGTGCGCGCCACAGCATGGAAGGCGAGGCCAAACCCAACGGCGCCTGGCTGAGCTTCGATCTGGCCGACGGCCGCGCGGTCACCGCCACCACCGCGATCTCGCACGTCGATGCCGAAGGCGCGCGCAACAACCTGCGTGCCGATGGCATGCAGGGCGGCAAGCTGATCGGTTTCGACCGCATGCGCGAGATGTCGCAGCAGCAGTGGCGCCAGCAGCTGGCCGGGGTCAAGGTCGATGGTGGCAGCCAGGACGACCGCACCGTGCTGTACACCGCGCTGTACCACGCGCTGCTGCAGCCGATGACCGGCAGCGATGCCGATGGCCGCTACCGTGGCTATGACGATGCGATCCATCGCGCCGACGGCTGGACCTACTACGAGTACTTCTCGCTGTGGGATACCTACCGTTCGCAGAACCAGTGGCTGGCGCTGACCCAGCCGCAGGTGGCCCGCGACATCGGCCGCACCGTGCTGGCGATCAACGAACAGGGCGGCTGGCTGCCGCGCTGGGGCTACGCCAACTTCGAAACCAACATCATGACCGGCGACCCGGTCACCCCGTTCCTGGTGGACCTGTGGCGATTCGGTGCGCTCAAGGGCCGCGAGAACGAGGCGTGGGACGCGCTGCGCCGCAACGCCTTCGAGATGCCGCCGATCAATTCGCGCATGGCCGGCCGTTCGGGCAACGCCAGCTACCAGGCCGAGGGTTACGTGGCCTACGACCGCGCCTTCCCCTCCAAGGGCATGGACGTGGATCCGCACCACGGCGGCTCGGCGACGCTGGAATACGCGCTGGCCGACTGCTCGCTGGCGCACATGGCCGACCGTCTGGGCCATGACGCCGACGCGGCGGCTGCTGCGCGAACGCGGGCGCAACTGGCGCAAGGTGTGGGATGCCACGGTGCGCGACGAGGAGACCGGTTTCAGTGGTTTCCCGCGCCCGCGTGGCGAGGACGGCAACTGGTACACGCCCTCCAATGGCCACTACAGCCCGCGCTCGCAGCACGGCTTCCATGAGGGCACCGGCTGGCAGTACCAGTGGCTGGCGCAGCAGGACGTGCCGGGTCTGGTCGAAGCGATGCATGGTCGCGAGCAGGCCGGCAAGCGCCTGGATGCGTTCTTCGCCTATGACGAACTGCTCAAGGCCCCGCTGACCGCCGCGCGCAAGGAATGGGTGGTCGGCCCCTACAGCTACTACAACCAGTTCCGCTACAACCCCAACAACGAGCCGGATCTGCATGCCCCGTGGATGTACACGCTGATCGGCCAGCCGTGGAAGACCGCCACCGTGGTGCGCGCCGCGCAGCAGCTGTTCACCAACGCGCCCAACGGCGTGACCGGCAATGACGACCTGGGCACGATGTCGGCGTGGTACCTGTTCAGCGCGCTGGGCCTGTACCCGGCGGTGCCGGGCAGCGGCGAGTTCCTGCTGCACACCCCGCGTTTCAGCAAGGCGCAGATCGCCCTGGGCAACGGCCGCACCCTGAACCTGCTGGCGCCGGGCGCCGATGGTCGCGCGCTGCAGTACATCCAGAGTGTGCAGGTCGATGGCAAGCCGCAGCCGGCCGTGTGGCTGGACTGGGAGCGCCTGCAGCGCGGCGGCACGGTGACGTTCGAACTGGGCGCGCAGGCACCGGAACAGGGCTGGGGCACGGCCGTTTCCGACCTGCCGGTCTCGTTCTGCGCCGCACCGGGCAGTGTCCTGAAGTGAGCCGCCGGGGCGTCAGAACCGGAGGGCGGGGCACGGCCACGACAGGTCGTGTTCAGGATCCTATAGGCTTGGCGCTCCCTGCCACCCCCGCGGACACGATGAACGACTCTCCTTCCGGCGCCAGCAGCGGCGCCCGCAAAGCCGGCCAGCGCGCCGTCACCGTCACCGACATCGCCCAGGCGGTGGGGGTGTCGCGGGCGACGGTGTCGCTGGTGCTGCGTGGCAGTCCGCTGGTCAATGTGGACACCCGTGCCAAGGTGGAGGCCGAACTGCGCCGCCAGCGTTACGTCTACAACCGCACTGCGGCCAATCTGCGCCGGCGCACCTCGTCCTCGATCGCGCTGGTGATCAACGACCTGTCCAATCCGTTCTTCGCCGAGTTCGCCTCCGGGGTGGACGAGGCGCTGGGTGACAAGGGCTATGTGACCCTGCTGGGCAGCACCGGCGAATCGCCCAAACGGCAGCAGGCGGTGCTGAGCACGCTGATGGAACACACCCCGACCGGGCTGATCCTGTCCCCGGCCGAAGGCAGCGATACCGCCCAGCTGCAGCAGGTGCTGGGCGTCAATGCCAACGTGCTGCTGTTCAACCGCGAACTGCCCGGCGCCGCGTGGGATTTCCTCACCCTGGACAACCGGCAGGGCGCCTACCTGGCGACCCGCCATCTGATCGAACAGGGGCACCGCGACATCGCGTTTTTCGGTGGCCATGGCGCCTCCAGCTCCTGCGCCCAGCGCCGTCTGGGCTACCAGCAGGCGCTGGCCGAAGCCGGATTGCCGGCGCGTCCGCACTGGCTGATCGAATCGGCACCGAACCGGCTGGAGGCGGCCGAACGCACCGGCGAGCTGTTCGAAGGCTCGGACAAGCCCACGGCGGCGGTCTGCTACAACGACACCGTGGCGCTGGGGCTGATGCTGGGCCTGACCTCGCGCGGTATCCGTCCCGGTACCGATTTCGCGGTGACCGGTTTTGACGATATCTCCGAGGCGGCGGTGGCTGTGCCGCCGCTGACCACCTTGACTGCCGATCCGCGCGAACGTGGCCGGCAGGCCGCGGCGTTGCTGCTGCAGCGTCTGGACACCCCCGACGCGGCACCGATGCGCACCGTGGCCCCGGTGCAGCTGCGTGTGCGCGAGAGCAGCGCAGCGCGTTTGACCTGATCCCTTTCCTTTCCCGTCATCAACCCGCAGAGGCGCTTACCGCATGCCGATTCCATCAACACCGCTGCCGTCCAGGGCATCGTCCGCGCCCGTGGTCAACACGCGGATGGCCTTGTGGGTGGCCACCAGCATCTTCTTCATGTGGGGCTTTCTCACCTGCCTCAATGACATCCTGATCCCGCACCTGAAGGCGGTATTCGAACTGAACTACGCCCGCGCGATGCTGGTGCAGTTCACCTTCTTCGGCGCGTACTTCCTGATGTCGCTCCCGGCCGGGCGTCTGGTCGCGCGGCTGGGCTACAAGCAGGGCATCGTCGCCGGTCTGGTGATCGCCGGGATCGGCGCGCTCGGCTTCTGGCCGGCGGCGGAACTGCGCATTTACGGCGCCTTCCTCGGCGCGCTGTTCGTGCTGGCCACCGGCATCACCGTGCTGCAGGTGGCGG
>NZ_BAZI01000250.1 GCF_001310775.1 Stenotrophomonas pictorum JCM 9942 | reverse complement strand
TACAGCCAGCCCGGTGCGCTGGGCTACTCGGAGCATTGCCAGGCCTGCCACCGCGCCGACGGCAAGGGCGCGCCGCGCATCTATCCGGCGCTGGCCGGCAACTCGATCGTGTTCTCCGACGATCCCAGTTCGCTGATCCAGGTGACGCTGGCCGGTGGCCGTACACCGCAGACCGCGCATGACCGCATGGCGTTCACCATGCCCGGTTTCGCCCAGATTCCCAACGCCGAGCTGGCCGACATCCTGAGCTTCATCCGCAACAGCTGGGGCAACCATGCCAGCGAGGTGACGGCCAACGATATCGCCCGCATGCGGCGGGTGATCGCGCACAAGCCCGTGCACTACGTGCCCTAGGAGGCCGCGCAATGAACAAGTCATGGATGGCGGCCGCTGCCGCCCTGCTGCTGGCCGGTGCCGCCGGCGCCTGGCACGCCTACACGCCCCCGGATCTGGATGCGCCCGAGCCGGTGCCGATGGAGGTGCTGGACAAGGATGGCAAGCTGCTGGGCCATCATCTGGCGCCCAGCGCGCAGGAGATCGCCGGGCTGTCCAACGCCGCGCAGGTGATGCTGGGCCGGCGCCTGCTCAATGAAACCGCGCGGCTGCTGCCGGACAACGTCGGCAACGGTCTGAACTGCAACTCCTGCCATATGGCCAACGGCCGCGAGCCGCTGCGCAACCACTACCTCAATACCGGCGGCAACTACCCGCGCTACATGCCGCGGCCGGGCAAGGAGATCGATCTGGCCGAGCGCATCAACGGCTGCTTCGTGCGCTCGATGAACGGCAGGAAGCTGGCGGTGGAATCGGCCGAGATGCAGGGCATGCTCGCCTACATGCACTGGCTGGGCCGCGGGATGGCCAAGGGCGCGAAGGTGTCGGGCAAGACCGAAGGACCGATCGACATGTCGCTGCGGCCCGATCCGGTACGCGGTGAACAGATCTACGCCGCGCAATGCGCCTCCTGCCATGGCAACAACGGCGAGGGCATGAAGGACGCCTCCGGCGACTACCTCTTCCCGCCGCTGTGGGGCGAGGAGTCGTTCAACATCGGCGCCGGCATGGCGCGATTGAGCAAGGCGGCGGCGTTCGTCAAGCACAACATGCCGCTGGCGGTGACCTACGAGCCGCCGTTCGGACAGACGGTACTGCCCGACCAGGATGCGATCGATGTGGCCGAGTACTTCATCAAGCAGCCGCGGCCGGATTTTGCCGGCAAGGTCAACGACTGGCCGCGCGACAACAAACCCAAAGACGCCCGGTACTGATCGTGCCGTTGGCAACCAGGAGTACAGGAATGCAGATTGTTTCCCGCGGAATCCTCGCCATGGCCATCGCGGCCGGCTGCGCGCCGCTGGCGGCGCTGGCGCAGGACAGCGGCCCGACCACGACGCTGTCCACGCAGATCTTCGCCAACGCCAGCCAGCTGGACCGCGATGGTGTGGAGACCGCCGATGAGGGATTGGCGATCGACCTGAAGCGCACCTTCGTGACGCTGGACCACCGCTTCAACGACCGCTGGTCGGCACAGATCACCACCGATGTGCAGTGGAACCGCAACAGCGATCCGACCGATGTGTGGCTGCGCCATGCCTACCTGCAGCGCGGCTTCGGCACGGGCAGCTGGCTGCGGCTGGGTAATGCGCCCACGCCGTGGATCGCGCAGGAGTCCGCGCGCGAAGGGTTCCGGTATGTGGACGCCGGGTTGATCGCACGCACCAAGATGGGCGCGCCGGCCGACTACGGGGTGCATGGCCAGTACCGCCACGGGCCGCTGGTGTATGCGGCCTCGGTGGTGACCGGTGGCGGCTTCCAGAAGCCGCGGCTGGGCAACCGCGCCGATGTGGAGGCACGGGTGGGCTGGACGCCGCTCAAGGGCGTGGAATTGGCCGCCGGTGGCTATCGCGGCACGCGCGCGCAGGATGCCGGCAGCAAGCCGCATGTGCACACCGCGCAGCGCTGGAACGCGATGGCCAGCTGGGTGGGCGAGCGCAGCCGCGTCGGCGCGCAGTACTTCCGTGCCGAAGACTGGACCCGCATCACCGAGCCCGGCAGCGATGACCAGCGCGGTTGGTCGGCGTGGAGCAGCTACCAGTTCACCCCGCAGTACGGCGTGTTCGCCCGCTATGACGAAACCCGTATGAGCCTGGATATCGATCCGATCACGCGCGAGCGCTATCACCAGCTGGGCGTGGAGTGGAAGCCGAACAAGTACCTGCGGCTGGCCGCGGTTGGCAAGCGCGTGGAACAGGCTTCGAAGCAGAAGGCGATGGAAAGCCACGAAGTGGGCGTGTGGGCGCAGCTCGCATTCTGAGCCCGATCAGCGGTGGTGAAACGCGATAGGCCAGCGTTGTGACGCTGGCCTTTGCTTTCCGGACCAGGCCGTGGGCTTACTCGCCCTGGTACTGCTTCTCTTCCACCAGCGCCGAACCGGCCACCCGGTTGATCTGGTTCTTGACCGCCACGCGCTCGCCATTGGTGCCATAGACACCGCGGGCCAAGGCGATGAACTCGGCACCGAAGTCCTGCGCCGCTTCTTTGTCGCGCAGCTGGTCCTGGATGTCCCACATGCGCTCGTTGATGGCCTTGAGCTGGTCCTTCAGCGGCGACAGCTCGGTGCGCGCGCGCTGCTGTTCCAGCCACAGCGGCCACAGGCCATCCAGTTCGGTGCGCACGTTGGCCAGCTTGGCCGCATCGGTGATGCGCTCGGCCTTGATTTCCAGGATAGTGATCTTGTCGATCAGCTCACCGATCGATACCGGGGTCAGGAGGGTCTGCACGTTGCCGCTGCCACTTCAGAAGATGAGGGCCATGATACCGCCGGTCACCGTCGCTTAGCCCCGGAAAGGTTGCCGATGTTTCGGTAGTGGTCGCGCCTGCTTGTGGCCGCGCACAATGCGGGCCCGCCCCTGCCGTGGAGTTGCCGATGTTGTCACCGCGTTCCGTCGCCGTCGCCGTCGCCGTCGCCGTGCTGTTGGGCGGTCTGGCCTGCCTCGCCACTGCTGCCGCGAGCGATGCGCCCGCACTGCAGGGCGCGTGGCAGCTGCAATCGGGTGAATCCGTCAACAAAGAGGGTGCGGTGGTGGACTACGCCAGCCAGAAGCTCGCCGGCACCAAGCTGCTGGCCGACGGCCGCTTCGCCTTCACCACCACCAGCGACGGAAAGTTCTGGGCTGGCGGTTCGGGTACCTATACCACCGAGGGCGGGCGCTACGTGGAAACTCCGCTGATGGCGTCCTATCCGCTGGAGAGCGGCGGCCTCTACGAGTTCCGTTACACGCTGGAAGGCGATGTGTGGACGCTGGAACGCTGGGACGGTGAGCGTCGGGTCGAGCGCGAGGTGTGGCGGCGCGTGGCGCGCTGAAGTGCGCGCATGTCCCTTGCGCCGGACTTGAAGACGGGCTCCGGTGCCGGTTCAGCCCCGACCCACCGGGGCCGGTCAGTCCTGTTGTGCCGGCGGGAAGCCTGCTGCGTCCAGCGCCTCGATGAAATCGGTCGCCGGGTGGCTGGACTGGATCTGCACGGTCTTGCCGGCCAGATCGATGTCGATGGTGGCAGCCGGGTCCACGTCCTTGACGGTCGCGGTCACGCTGCGGGCGCAGCCGCCGCAGGTCATGCTGTCGATATGCAGTTTCATCGGGAATCTCCACTGGGTGGGGGCATGGTGGGGCTTGCCAGTGTGGCAAGGTCAAGCACCGGATAAGGCTTGACCCTGCATCGTGGGAAGCTTTAAGGTGCCGTCAACAGTAGGCAGGTGGAGATGAGCCGATGATGAGCAAGGTCGATCCGGGCACCCCGCATCCGCCACAACATTCGGAAGAATTGTTGATCGAAGGCATGACCTGTGCCTCGTGCGTGGGCAGGGTGGAGCGCGTGCTGAACGCGCTGCCCGGCGTGCAGTCGGCCAGCGTCAACCTCGCCACCGAACGCGCCAGCGTGCGGACCGACGGCAGTGTCGGGCGGCAGGCGCTGGTGCAGGTCATCCGCAAGGCCGGCTAC
>NZ_BAZI01000249.1 GCF_001310775.1 Stenotrophomonas pictorum JCM 9942 | reverse complement strand
GGGCAACGGCGCCGGGGGGCTGCCCGTGGCCCGTCTCAGCCGTCGGCGCGGATACTGGTGCGCACTTCGAACAGTTCCGGGAAGAAGGTCAGCTCCAGCGCCTGGCGCAGGAAGCCCACGCCGGAGGAGCCGCCGGTGCCGCGCTTGAAACCGATCACCCGCATCACCGTGCGCATATGCCGGAAGCGCCACAGCTGGAACTGGGTTTCCAGGTCCACCAGGTCCTCGCACAGCGAGTACTCGCGCCAGTAGCGGTCGGTGTCCTGGTAGATGGTCTCGAACACCGGGCGCAGCGCCGGATCGCTGACATGCGGCCGGGTCCAGTCGTGGTCGTCGTAGGTGGCCGGGATGGCATGGCCGAAGCGCGCCAGATAGGCCAGGAACTCCTCGTACAGGCTGGGCGCCTCCAGCACTTCACGCAATTGCGCCTGCCCGGCCGGGTCGTGGGCGAACACGTTGAGCATGTCGGCGTTCTTGTTGCCCAGCAGGAATTCGATATAGCGGTACTGCAGCGACTGGAAGCCCGAGGAGGGCCCCAGCACGTCGCGGAAGCCCATGTATTCGGACGGGGTGAGCGTTTCCAGCACCGCCCACTGCTCGGTCAGCAGGCGCAGCACCTGCTTGGCGCGGGCCAGCACCTTGCGGCACTGCCAGACCTGGTCGCGCTGCAGGAAGCCGCGCGCCGCGCGCAGCTCGTGCGCCAGCAGCTTCAGCCACAGCTCCGAGGTCTGGTGCTGGATGATGAACAGCATCTCGTCGTGGTGCGGCGGACTGGACAGCGGCTGCTGCGCGGACAGCAACTGGTCCAGGCGCAGGTAGCCGCCGTAGGTGAGCCGGCCCTGCAGATCGGTATGGATACCGGCTTCGAGCTCACGCTGGTTCTTTTCTACGGTCATCGGTCGTGCCTGTGCGCGGGGCGCAAAGCGTAACGCAGCCCGGCCATTGGCGGCGGCCCCGCGCAAACGGAAACACAACACTTGCCAGCGCGCCCGGCGCGACAATACGTAGGCCCGACAACGCGACTGAATACGTTGAGTTTGCGGCGCCTGCCCCGTGGCTATCGACCCCGGCGGACGCTCGCACGGCGGTTTGTGCTGCGCCGCAGGACGGCTTTTCCGGTCCGAGTCCTTACCATGGGCAATTCCTATCATTTGAAACCATCTGTTCAAGGTGTTGATGCGATGACGGTTTCCGCCCAGTTCCAAATCGAATACCTGCAGTACCTGGATGCCGACGGCAACCTGGTCCGCGACGACCTTCCCGCCTCGCTGCGCGATGCGCGGGCGCTGCTGCCGATGTTCAAGCAGATGCTGGCCACCCGGGTGTTCGACACCAAGGCCGTGGCCCTGCAGCGCACCGGCAAGCTCGGCACCTTCGCCTCCTGCCTGGGCCATGAGGCGGCCCACGTCGGCATTGGTGCGGCCATGAAGCCCGGCGACGTGTTCGCCCCCAGCTACCGCGAGTACGGCGCCATGTTCATGCGCGGCGTACGCCCGCGCGACGTGCTGATGTACTGGGGCGGTGACGAGCGCGGCAGCGATTACGACCGCAACAGCGACGCGGTCCGCGACTTCCCGATCTGCGTGCCGATCTCCACCCAGTGCCTGCATGCGGCCGGCTCGGCGCTGTCGTTCAAGCTGCAGGGCAAGCCGC
Organism: Stenotrophomonas pictorum JCM 9942; assembly: GCF_001310775.1. Classification (GTDB taxonomy): domain Bacteria; phylum Pseudomonadota; class Gammaproteobacteria; order Xanthomonadales; family Xanthomonadaceae; genus Stenotrophomonas; species Stenotrophomonas pictorum. Next base: position 2,357 of record NZ_BAZI01000249.1, on the reverse strand, counting down.
AGGTGGCGGTGACCGTGTGCGGTGATGGCGGCAGCTCCAAGACCGATTTCTACGCCGCGGTGAACTCGGCCGGCGCCTACAAGCTGCCGCTGATCCTGTGCGTGGTGAACAACGGCTGGGCGATCTCGGTACCGCGTTCGGCCCAGACCGGTGCCGAAACCCTGGCGCAGAAGGGCATCGCCGGTGGCCTGTTCTGCCTGCAGGTGGACGGCAACGACCTGATCGCGGTGCTGGCGGCGATGGAACAGGCGCGCGAACGCGCCCTGGCCGGCGAGGGCGGCACGGTGCTGGAACTGCTCACCTACCGCCTGTCCGACCACACCACCGCCGATGACGCACGCCGCTACCGCGACGATGCGGAAGTGAAATCGGCCTGGTTGAAGGAACCGCTGATCCGCCTGCGCAAGTACCTCACCGCACAGGGCGTGTGGAGCGAGGAGGAAGAAAAGAGCTGGATCGCCGAATGCGGCGCGCGCGTGGACGAGGAGGTCAACGCCTACCTCAACTGCCCGGTGCAGCCGGTCGAGGCGATGTTCGACTATCTGTATGCCGATCCGCCGCCGGACCTGCTGGCCCAGCGCGCCGACGCCATCGCCCTGGAGCAGCGCCATGGATGATCTCAAGCGCACCGCCCCTGAATCCACCGCCGGCCACGACGCCGCACGGCGCACAGCGCCGCCACCGCGCGCGGAGAAGAGCCCATGACCGCAACGCCCATCACCCTGATCGAAGCGGTGACCCAGGCCCTGGCCTGGGAAATGGAACACGACCCCTCGGTACTGGTGCTGGGCGAAGACGTCGGCGTCAACGGCGGCGTGTTCCGCGCCACCGCCGGCCTGCAGCAGCGCTTCGGCGCGCAGCGCGTGCTGGACACCCCGCTGGATGAAACCACCATCGCCGGCCTCACCGTCGGTCTGGCCGCGCAGGGCATGAAGCCGGTGGCCGAGGCCCAGTTCGACGGCTTCGTCTACCCGATGGTCGACCACGTGATCTGCCATGCCGCGCGCCTGCGTTACCGCACCCGTGGCCGCCTGCACTGCCCGATGGTGCTGCGCGTGCCGTGGGGCGGCGGCATCCGCGCGCCCGAGCACCACAGCGAAGCCAACGAGGCCATCTTCACCAACGTGCCGGGGCTGCGCGTGGTGCTGCCGTCCAGCCCGCAGCGCGCCTACGGCCTGCTGCTGGCCGCGATCCGCGAGCCGGATCCGGTGATCTACATGGAGCCCAAGCGCATCTACCGCCAGTACAAGGAAGTGGTCGCCAATGATGGCGAGGCGCTGCCGCTGGACGTGTGCTTCGTGCTGCGTGACGGCACCGACGTGACCCTGGTGACCTGGGGCGCGCAGGTCAAGGAAGCGCTGGAAGCGGCCGACAAGCTGGCCGGCGAAGGCATCAGCGCCGAGGTCATCGACGTGGCCACGCTGCGTCCGCTGGACTTCGCCACCATCGCCGAATCGGTGGCCAAGACCGGCCGCTGCGTGATCGTGCAGGAAGCGCCCAAGACCGCCGGTTTTGGTGCCGAGATCGCCGCGCGCCTGGCCGAGGAATCGATGTACGACCTGCTGGCCCCGGTCGAGCGCGTCACCGGCTACGACACCCACATCCCGCTGTTCCGCCTGGAGATGAAGTACCTGCCGAGCGTGGAGCGGATCGTGGCGGCGGCCAAGCGCGCCGTGGCGGCGGGCTGACATGCGGGCACGCCTGCATGGCAGTCACCGCAACCAGTACCGCAACCCGGTGCAACTGCGCACCGGACAGATCGTCGAACTCGGTGTCCGCGACGAGGAATGGCCGGCCTTCGCCTGGGTGAAAACCGCCGAGGGCACCGCCGGCTGGGCCCCGGCCGACTGGTTGCGGCCGCTGGGGGACGGCCGCGCCGAGGCTTTGCGTGACTACAGCGCGCGTGAGCTGGACGTGGACCGCGGCGAACAGGTGCGACTGCATCACGAACATGGCGGCTGGTGGTGGTCCGAACGCGCCGATGGCGTGCAGGGCTGGCTGCCGGCCCGCGAACTTGAACTGCTGGAAGAGAACTGCACATGAGCCAGACCAAGAGCTTCAACCTGCCCGACCTGGGCGAAGGCCTGCCGGACGCCACCATCGTCGAATGGTTCGTCAAGGAAGGTGACGTGATCCGGCTGGACGAGCCGCTGGTGTCGATGGAAACCGCCAAGGCGGTGGTCGAAGTCCCCTCGCCGGTCTCCGGCAAGGTGCTCAAGCTGGCCGGCGCGGCCGGTGACATCGTGGTCACCGGGCACATGCTGGCGCACTTCGAGATCGACCCGAACCTGCCGCAGCGTGCCGAAGGCCAGGACACCGGCCACCACCACGGCGCGCCGGCCGAAGCCGCGCCGGTG
>NZ_BAZI01000248.1 GCF_001310775.1 Stenotrophomonas pictorum JCM 9942 | reverse complement strand
CCGCCGCACCCGAGACCAGGGCGCCGAGCGCGTACTTTGGCCCCATGAAGAGGAAGGCCAGAGCCAGGACCACCACTGCGGCCAGCGGATAGGCCGCAGCGCGCAACATCAGTCGCCGACCCGCATCAACGGAGTTCAGCACGTCAAAGTGTCCTGCTAGATGGTAAGGAAGAGCCGAGCCGCGCGAAGACGTCTCGTCGAGCCGTGAAAGTATAGCAGTGGGACATTTTGCGAGACAACCGCCACAGGACACCCTTATGACTATGCAAGTTGCCGCAATTTCAGGAATTTTCATTGGAACATCCCGATCGGGGTGACCCACGGGGCGGGAATGCTGCACTGCGATGCCGGGAACTTCGCGATTCGCGCCAGGTCACACCGGCAGTCCGTCGCGCATTACCTCGTCGATGTGGGCGACGGACCGGGTGAGGTGGCGCCGCACGCCCTCGACGGCGCCACCTCACCGCACTTTGCGTGCATACACATCGCGTGCACCTCGCGCTCACCCGCAAGCCACGTGCGATCGGGGATAGTCAATTGCTTTCACGCAACACAGGAAAGCAATCACGATGCGCAAATTCTCCCCGCTGGCAGCGATCGCGCCGTGCGCCTTGGCAATGACCCTGTTCCACCTGCCGCTGGCGCAAGCGGCTGAGCAGGACCCCCGCTTCACACTGCGCCTTGGCGCGATGAACATCGACACCGACAACACCCTCCGCGGCAGCACCGTGATCGGCGGCCAGCCGATCAACCTTTCCGAGGATTTCGGCATGGGCGGCAAGGAATGGGAACCGCGCGTGGACGGCCTGTTCCGCATCAGCGACCGCCAGCGCCTGATCTTCGACTACTTCAAGTACGACAAGAAGCGCCGCCAGACGCTGGACGAAGGCATCAGCTACGGTGACACGACAGTGCCGGCCGGCAGCTTCGTCAAGGGCGAGCTGAAGTACCAGGTTGCGACCCTGGTCTACGATTACTCGGTGGTGGACAGCGAGCAGTTCGACCTGGGCCTGCAGCTGGGCGCCGAGTACGCCGAGGTCAGTGCCGATGCCCATGCCGACCTGGGAGACCTCTACCAGGGCCGCTTCCTCAACGAGAAAGCCGATGGCATCGCACCGGTGGTCGGCGCGCGCCTGACGTTCACGCCCTCGGAGCACTGGCTGATCAACCTGCAAGGCCAGTACCTCAATACGCGCTGGGGCAGCTTCGACGATTACAAGGGCGACCTCAGTCGCGCCAACGCCATCGTGCAGTACAACTTCAATCCGAATTTCGGCATCTTCGCCGGCTACGACTGGTTCAAGCTCGATGCCGACAAGCGTGGCAGCGACGGCGTGATCGGCCTGAAGCAGGAGTTCAAGGGCCCGCTGGCAGGCGTGAGCCTGTCGTTCTGATATCGACCCCGCAGGATCTGCACTAGTGCCGCGCTGTGCCCGGCAGGGGCGTTATCGGCAAAGCCCGACCGCCCCTGCCGGCCCTCCCTTTGTCCACGGCCAAGGGAGTGCGCGCACCCACGCCGTGCCCGGCGGAGGAGTTCACCGCAATAGCGAGCCATGCCCGGCAACGAACTTGGACAGGAGACGGCAGCGCGCCTGGTGATGCCGGCACCGCAATCCAGACGCCGCGCAGTGCGACACCCCCCATGCCGGGCGGCGGATGCGCCACGGCGCCGGGATTCCATCGCAGCGTACGCATCCTGCCCTGCTCTTCCCGAATGCAGCAGGCCCGCCCCTCGACTTGAAAAAGAAGAGGAAAGCTTCGAGAAGAAGCCCACTTTCTGTTGCGCCAAGCGACCTGCCTCGCTCAACGCATGCGGAGGTTGTTCATCACACAACGGCAGTCATCTATCGGCATCAATCCGACTTCTGCACGCAATTCATCAAGGCGTTGCGGATTCTCCACCGGCGCCATTTCAATCGGACTATCGGCGTCAGTGGGTGAACTGCGAACCATAGCGCTGCGGCTTTCCTTGCGCGCGCAACACACGGTCCACCAGCATCGCGTAGCGTCGCCCCTCGATGCCGCCGAAGTCCGGTACCGCTCCGTAGTGCTCGAGCAGCTTCGCCTGCAGAACAGGATCGGCATCTGCATGCTGGGCGAGCAACCACACCGCAGACATTCCATCGGCCCCTACTGCGGCGTCTGTCGGCAACTGGCCCGCGTCCAGCCAGGAACGCAGCACCGCGCTGTTGTGCCTATCCACCGCGGCAGCCTGATCCAGTAGCCCCTGCGTCGGCTTGCGCCCGTCGCCGAACGCCCGCTCTCGCACCTCCCGGTCCCGCTCGGCCATATCCCGCAGCAAGCGACGCCGTTCCGGATCAGTGGGCGGCACCGCGGCGAGAGCAGCGGCCTTTGCAGCGGCCTCGTTGCGCTCGCTCCATTTCCGGGCCCCCGGACACCCCAGCAACGGATCCGTCTCCGCCAGAACAGGCGTACTCATCAGCACGATTCCCACCAGCAACCACCGCTTCATGCGTTTCTTGCTCCTGAATTCGACCCGGCTGGCACAAAGAAAAAGCCCGGCGTTTGCCGGGCTCTTCGTCTGCATCACTTCTTCTTCGGGATATACAGATCGGTGATGGTGCCGTCGTAGATCTCCGCGGCCATCGCCACCGACTCGCTCAGGGTCGGATGGGCGTGGATGGTGTGGCCGATGTCCTCGGCCTCGGCACCCATCTCGATGGCCAGGCCGATTTCGGCCAGCAACTCGCCGGCATGCATGCCGACGATGGCACCACCGATCACACGATGGGTTTCCTCGTCGAAGATCAGCTTGGTGAAGCCTTCGGTACGGCCGGTACCAATGGCACGACCGCTGGCCGCCCACGGGAACTTGGCCACACCCACCTTCAGGCCCTTGGCCTTGGCCTCGGTCTCGGTGACGCCGACCCAGGCGATTTCCGGGTTGGTATAGGCCACCGACGGAATCACCCGCGCCACCCACTCTTTCTTCTCGCCGAAAGCCACTTCCGCAGCCAGCTTGCCCTCGTGCGTGGCCTTGTGCGCCAGCATCGGGTTACCGACGATGTCGCCGATGGCGAAGATGTGCGGCACGTTGGTGCGCATCTGCCGGTCGACCGGAATGAAGCCGCGGTCGGTGACTTCGACGCCCGCCTTGTCGGCATCGATCTTCTTGCCGTTGGCCGAACGGCCGACCGCGACCAGCACGCGATCAAACGTGCCGCTTTCCATCGCCGGCTTCTCGCCTTCGGTGGCCGCCTCGAAGGTCACGGTGATGCCCTTCTTGTCGGCGGTCACACCCGAGGCCTTGGTCTTAAGGTGGACCTCGATGCCCTGCTTCTTCAGACGGTCGGCCAGCGGCTTGACCAGGTCCTTGTCGGCGCCCGGCATCAACTGGTCCATGAACTCGACCACGGTCACCTTGGCCCCCAGGGCGCTGTACACGGTGGCCATTTCCAGACCGATGATGCCGCCGCCGACGACCAGCAGCGAACCCGGCACTTCGGCCAGTTCCAGCGCGTCGGTGGAGTCCATCACGCGCTTGTCGTCCCACGGGAAGTTCGGCAGCTTCACCGCCTGCGAACCGGCGGCGATGATGCACTGCTCGAAGCGCAGCAGCTGGGTCTTGCCGTCCTCGCCGGTGATTTCCAGCTCGTTGGCCGAGATGAACCTGGCCACGCCCTGCACGGTGCGCACCTTGCGCTGCTTGGCCATGCCAGCCAGGCCCTTGGTCAGCTGACCGACAACCTTTTCCTTGTAGGCACGCAGCTTGTCAAGACTGATCTTCGGCGCGCCGTATTCGATGCCCAGTTCATTGGCGTGCGCGGCGTGATCGATGATCTCGGCCGCGTGCAGCAAGGCCTTGGAAGGAATACAGCCGACATTGAGGCAGACGCCGCCAAGGCTGGCATAGCGCTCGACCAGCACGGTATCCACGCCCAGATCGGCCGAACGGAACGCGGCGGTGTAGCCGCCGGGACCGGCGCCGAGCACCACCATCTTGCATTCCACGTCGGCCTTGCGACCGCTGGAGGGCATCGGCAGCACGCGGGCGGCCACCGCCG
>NZ_BAZI01000247.1 GCF_001310775.1 Stenotrophomonas pictorum JCM 9942 | reverse complement strand
CTCGCCCACCCAGTCGGCCGGCAGCGGGCCTTCGTCGAACGGGGTCAGCTCTTCGACATCGGTCGAGTTGGCGCCGATCAGCAGGCGGTCGATGCCCGCCCACACGGTGGCGCCGTAGCACTGGCAGCACGGCTGCGAGGAGGTGGCCAGGGTGACCGGCGACAGCACCGCGTTCAGGCGCGGGGTCTGCAGGCGCTGCTGGGCCAGCATGTAGGCCATGTTCTCGGCGTGGGCCAGCGAGGTGCTGTGCGGCACCACGCGGTTCACCGCCGCGGAGATGATCCGGTCATCCGGACCGAACACCGCCGCGCCGAACGGGCCGCCGGTTTCCGCCTCCACGTTCAGGCGCGACAGCTCGATCGCCAGGGCGACCTTGGCTTCGTCGCCGGGATAGGCGCGCTCGCTGTCGATGGCTTCGTGGATCCAGGCGGGAAGGGTGAGGTGGACTTGCGCGTACAGCATCAGGGGTCGGTTTCCGGGTTGGTCGTGAGCGGGCGGCGCAGTGCATCGGCCGGGGCCGGATTGCTCCGGCATTGGCCCTGGATGCAGCGGCAGCCCTGGATTTCGGTGAAGCCACACACGCCCATCATGCCCTGTGCCTGGCAGCGCGCCTGAACCCCGGCCGGATCGACCGGGCTGGCGACATTGACGCAGGCCGGAGACGCGCCGCAGCAGTTGCCGACATTCTTGACCGTGCAATCGGCGTCACCGCGGCAGCTGCGGTCGATAACCACGGCAGGCGGTGACGAGGCCTGGGGACGGGCCGGGAGGGTTTGGGGGGTGGCCGGGGCGCCGCAGGCGGCGAGCGCCCACAGCAGCAGAATGAGCAGGACGGGCAGACGGACCATAGCGGCTTCCTGTTCCAGGACGGGGCCATGGTAGCCCCGTCACGGCATAGGAAGCGGTCGCCGCGTCAGGGCGGCGACCGGTCCATGCAACTCAGCCGGCGGTCCAGGTGTCGCGCAGGGTCACGCTGCGGTTGAACACCGGCTTGGCCGCGGTGTGGTCGTGGCGGTCGGCCACGAAGTAGCCGGTGCGCTCGAACTGGAACGACTGCTCCGGTGTGGCGCTGGCCGCGGCCGGCTCGAGGTAACCGGTGACGACCTTGCGCGATTCCGGGTTCAGGTAATCGCGGTAGGTCTTGCCTTCTGATTCGTCGTCCGGGTTCTGCACCGAGAACAGGCGGTCGTACAGACGGATTTCCGCTTCCACCGCGTGCTGCGCGCTGACCCAGTGGATGGTGCCTTTGACCTTGCGGTTGGCGCCTTCCATGCCCGGGCGCGATTCCGGGTCCAGCCAGCCGCGCAGCTCGACCACGTTGCCGTCGGCGTCCTTGATCACTTCATCGACGCGGGCGATACCGGCGCCGCGCAGGCGGATCTCGCCGCCCGGTACCAGCCGCTTCCAGCCCTTGGGCGGGACTTCGGCAAAGTCCTCGCGCTCGATCCACAGCTCGCGGCCGAACGGCATCTCGCGGGTGCCGAAACTCTCGTCCTTGGGATGGTTGCTGAAGGTCAGCGTTTCGGCGTGGCCCTCGGGCAGGTTGGTCAGCACCAGCTTGAGCGGGTCGATCACCGCCATGCGGCGCGGCGCGGCGCTGTCGAGCACCTCGCGCAGGGCGCCTTCGAGCACGCTGAAATCGATCAGCGAGTTCTGCTTGGAGATGCCCACGCGCTCGGCGAACAGGCGCATCGCCGCAGGGGTATAGCCGCGGCGACGCAGGCCCTGCAGGGTCGGCATGCGCGGGTCGTCCCAGCCATCGACCAGGTTCTCGGTGACCAGCGCCATCAGCTTGCGCTTGCTCATCACCGTGTAGTTGATGTTCAGGCGCGAGAACTCGATCTGGCGCGGCTTGGCCGCTTCGCGCGGCAGGCCCTTGTCCACCAGCGGCTGGGTCAGCGCGTCGTCGTGGGCGAAATCGACGTTGTCCACGCACCAGTCGTACAGCGGGCGGTGGTCTTCGAACTCCAGCGTGCACAGCGAGTGGGTGATGCCTTCCAGCGCATCGCCCAGGGCATGGGCGAAGTCGTACATCGGGTAGATCGGCCAGGCGTTGCCGGTGTTCTGGTGCTCGACGTGCTTGATCCGGTAGATCGCCGGGTCGCGCAGGTTGATGTTGCCGCTGGCCATGTCGATCTTGGCGCGCAGGGTGCGGGTGCCATCGGGAAACTCGCCGGCGCGCATGCGCCGGAACAGGTCCAGGTTTTCCTCGACGCTGCGCTCGCGGTAGGGCGAGTTGCGGCCCGGTTCGGTCAGGTTGCCGCGGTAGGCGCGCACTTCCTCGGCCGACAGGTCGCACACGAACGCCTTGCCGTCGCGGATCAGTTTCTCGGCGGCCAGGTAATAGGCCTCGAAGTAATCCGAGGCATGGCGCAACTCGTTCCATTCAAAGCCCAGCCAGCGCACGTCGTCCTGGATCGCGGCCACGTACTCGGGGTCTTCGCGGGCCGGGTTGGTGTCGTCAAAGCGCAGGTTGCACACCCCGGAGAACTCGCCGGCGATGCCGAAGTTCAGGCAGATCGACTTGGCATGGCCGATGTGCAGGTAGCCGTTGGGCTCGGGCGGGAAGCGGGTCTTGATCGCGGTGTGCTTGCCGCTGGCCAGGTCCTCGCGGACGATCTGGCGGATGAAGTCCCGCTTTTCGGCAGGAGCGTTCTCCGGCGTGGCGTCGGCGGTGGGATGCAGGTTCTCGGACATGGAGGCACAGCGGTTTTGGGAGACGGCAAGTTTAGCCGAGCCGGCCGCCGCCTGCCGCTGGAAGGCCTATGCTGGAGCTTCCCGCCACCACGGAAAGTCCATGGATCGCTCCCTGCTGGTGATTGGCAGCAAGCACCGCGCGACCCGGTCGCTGCGGTTGCGATATGCCGGCGGGGCGGGCGGTGCGTTCGGGTTTGGCGGGTTGGGCATCGTCGATGCGGTGTTCACCCCGGTCGGGGCGCCCTTTGACGGCTTCAGGGGCGCCGCGTGCGGCCGGGGAAACCGGACGGCTGGTGGCCACCGCTGTGCCGGCCACGAGGAACGGAGAGGACGATGCAACTGATCTACCAGACCAACAACCTGTTCGACGCGCATCTGGTCAAGCATGCACTGGAGGATGCGGGCATCCCGGCGTTCGTGTTTGGCGAATCGCTGCTGGGCGCCGGCGGCGAGCTGCCGCTGTTTGGCGTGCTGCGCGTGTGTGTGCCCGATTCGGCCCGGCCCGAGGCCGCGGCGATCGTCAGCGCGCTGGGCTTGGACGAAGGCCCTGCTGACCCCATTGGTGATAACGATGAAGCGCCGGGATTCCTCCCGGCCTGAGGAGTGGACATGTTGGGAATCGGCCAGGGGTTGTTGGGGATCGGCGCGTTCAAACAGCGGCTGCCGCGTCCGGAAGAGGCATTGCCGGGGCGTGATGCGCCGCTGCCGCTGCACAACGTGCATTTCGTCAACGGCCAGCCGCTGCAGGCCGACTTCAGCGGTCTGGATGTGCTGGACCTGGGCCTGGGCTGTTTCTGGGGCGCCGAGCGCAAGTTCTGGCAGCTGCCGGGCGTGGTCACCACCGCGGCCGGGTACCAGGGCGGCGTCACTCCGAATCCGACCTACGAGGAGGTCTGCTCCGGGCTGACCGGACACACCGAGGTGGTGCGGGTGGTGTTCGATCCGGCGCAGGTGTCGCTGGAGACGGTGCTGCGCACGTTCTGGGAGAACCACGACCCCACCCAGGGCATGCGCCAGGGCAACGATACCGGCACCCAGTACCGCTCGGCGATCTACTGCCACAGCCAGGTGCAGCTCGAACTGGCGCTGGCCAGCCGCGATTCCTACCAGCAGCAGCTGGATGCGGCCGGCTATGGCCCGATCACCACCGAGATCGCGTTCCCGGCGCCGCCGTTCTACTACGCCGAGGACTACCACCAGCAGTATCTGGCCAAGAATCCGGGCGGCTATTGCGGCATCGGCGGTACCGGCGTGAGCTGCCCGCTCGGGCTGGGCCTGTGAGCTGATGGGCGCGGCGCCGCGGCAGCTGCTGGTGGTGTGGCATTCCTTCACCGGGGCCACGCAGGCGATGGTGGAAGCGGT
>NZ_BAZI01000246.1 GCF_001310775.1 Stenotrophomonas pictorum JCM 9942 | reverse complement strand
GATGCCCCGTTGGAGGCGCAGCTGCGCCAGGCACAGGCGCAAGGATTGCGTCTGTGCTTTGTCGGACGTCTGGACCGGGACGGTGCCCACGTGGGGCTGCGCGCATTGCCGGCCGATCACGCGCTGGCCGGCGGTCGCGGGACGGACAACCGGGTGGCGATCCACAGCGATCGCTACAACCGCCAGCCGCTGCTGATCCAGGGGCCGGGCGCCGGTGCTGAAGTGACGGCAGCGGCGTTGCTGGATGACGTGCTGCGCATCGTCGGCGGCTGACACCTGTCGCGCCTTATCATGGTGCCCGGCGCCGCATCCGCGAGTTGGCGTCCGCTGGCAGCTTGCACAGGCAGACTGCCGGCTGCCGTGCTCCGGGCCTGACCGCGCCGGTGGTTGGCCTGCGGTGATCTTCTCGACAGGTAGTGGCGCGTGTCCAAAGGTGTGGTGGTTTCGCTGGCGGCTTCGCTGCTGTTCGGTCTGATGTATTACGCCAGCCCGTGGCTGGCGCCGCTGCAGGGAACCGACATCTTTGGTTGGCGCGTGCTGTTCGCGGTGCCGCTGGTGGCGTTGATGCTGCATGTCGGCGGCGAGCCGCGCCTGATCAGTCAGACCTTGGCCCGGCTTCGCCAGGACCGCCGGTTGTGGCTGGCGATGCCGGCCTGCGCGGCGATGGTGGGCGTGCAACTGTGGCTGTTTCTGTGGGCGCCGCTGCACGGGCGCGCGCTGCAGGTGTCGATGGGCTATTTCCTGCTGCCGCTGGTGATGGTGCTGGTCGGCCGGGTCTTCTATGGCGAGCGCCTGTCCGCGCTGCAGAAACTGGCGGTGACCAGTGCCGCGGCGGGCGTGGCGTGGGCGTTGCTGGGCAACCACGGCTTGTCCTGGGAAATGCTGCTGGTGGCGCTGGGCTACCCGGCCTATTTTCTGGTGCGGCGGCATCTCGGCGTGGCACACCTGGGCGGCTTCTGGGTGGAACTGGTGCTGCTGTCACCGGTCGCCTGGTGGGCGGCAGTCGGCAATGGCGAGGCGCTGGCACAGATGCTGGTGCAGCGGCCGGCGCTGTACGGGTTGATTCCGCTGCTGGGTGCGGTCAGTGCCGTGGCGCTGATGTGCTACATGCTGGCGGCGAAGATGCTGTCCTTCAGCCTCTTCGGCCTGATCACCTATGTCGAGCCGGTGCTGCTGATGCTGGCCGCGTTGTTGCTGGGCGAGAGCGTGGGCCAGGACCAGTGGCCGACCTATCTCGCGATCTGGGTCGCGGTGGGGCTGCTGGCGCTGGAGGGGGGGCTGAAGCTGCGCACGCGTGTGTAGAGCGGCAACGGTGCCCGTGCTTGCGGCGGGATATGCAATCACACGGCAACCCGGAGGCGGGACAAGACCCTGGCGGCTAGCGCGACCTGCTTTTCGCGGCCAGATGCTGCTGTACCTCGGCCCGGCTCATGCGGCGTCCGTCGCGGTTGACCACGCTGAAGTCCACCCCGTTCTCCCATAGCTGCAGGACATCTAGCACGGCGATGTCTTCCGCCGCGGTGCTGGACTGCAGGTCCAGCAGATACTGGTTGAAACCGGCATCGCGCAGCCAGGCGTCATAGCTGGAGTCGTGGTCGGTCATGAACTGGATCTGGTGGCGGCACTCTTCCCGGGCCGGCGAGGGGAATGCCTCGCATTGGGCGTTCCACTGGTGCAGGCCGATCAGGCATCCGGTTCCATCTGCCGCTGCGCGGCGGCGGCCCACAGCCCGACGCACATGCTCGCGCAGTGGGAGTGCACGCGGACAATGAGATTGCGCCGGCGGATCATCCGTGCCGCTTCCAGCCCGGACTGGGCGTAACCGCCGCCACTGGTGATGTCGATGCGCTGCAGGGACGGGTTGGCATCCAATGCCGCTTGCAGCTGGGTGGCGAAATTCCTGCCGACGCTGCCTTCGATGCGCAGCACCGTACCTTGCTCACCCACCTGCATGCGCGCGTCTTCCACTTGCCGCAACGTGGTGGATTTCTGGCCTTGCACCACCCGCGCTTCGGACCGAGTGCCAGCGTTGCGGGGGACGGGCGCTTCCGGTTCGGCCGAGACGGAAGCCTGGGCGGAATCGGAATTCCCTGAGTTCCGCTCGCCAATGAACCAGGCCAGGACCAGCAGGATGCCCACCGCAAGCACCAGCCTGGTCAGGGTGAGCCCGCTCCTGCGTGGAGTGGGCTTGGCCCGCAGCGGATGTGCCGGGCGTGGCACCGGCGGCGGCTCATGACCTGGTTCCTGTTCGGTATGCATCCCTGCCCCTGCATCTACCTTGCGATGGCCCGATTCTGTGAGGCCGGCCCGCATCCTTGCAAGACGCGGCCGTCAGCACTCGATGACGTTCACCGCCAGGCCACCGCGGCTGGTTTCCTTGTACTTGTCCTGCATGTCGCGACCGGTATCGCGCATGGTCTTGATCACCTTGTCCAGCGACACCTTGTGCTTGCCGTCGCCACGGATGGCCATGCGCGCGGCGTTGATCGCCTTCACCGCACCCATCGCGTTGCGCTCGATGCAGGGAATCTGCACCAGCCCGCCGATCGGGTCGCAGGTCAGGCCCAGATTGTGTTCCATACCGATCTCGGCAGCGTTCTCGATCTGTCCCGGCTTGCCGCCCAGTGCGGCCATCAGTCCGCCGGCGGCCATCGAGCAGGCCACGCCCACTTCGCCCTGACAGCCGACTTCGGCACCGCTGATCGAGGCGTTTTCCTTGTAGAGGATGCCGATCGCCGCGGCGGTGAGCAGGAAGTCGAAGATTCCCTGTTCGCTGCTGCCCGGGCAGAAACGGTCGTAGTAGTGCAGCACCGAGGGAATGATGCCGGCCGCACCGTTGGTGGGCGCGGTGACCACGCGGCCGCCGGCGGCGTTTTCCTCGTTGACGGCCAGCGCGTACAGGTTGACCCAGTCCAGCGTGGTCAACGGATCGCGCATCGCCGCCTCCGGACGTGCGGACAGTTCGCGGTACAGCGCCGGCGCGCGCCGGCTGACATTCAGGCCGCCCGGCAGGGTGCCTTCGGAGCGGATACCGCGGGTGACGCAGGCCTGCATCGCCTCCCAGATCTCGCGCAGCCCGGCCCGGATCTGCTCCTCGCTGCGCCAGCACTTCTCGTTCTCGAACATCATCGCCGCGATGCTCAGGCCGCTGCGTGCGGCCTGCGCCAGCAGCTCGTCGCCGCTTTTGAACGGATACGGCACGGGGGTCTGGTCGGGCACGATGCGGTCGTCGGCGGCATCGTCCTCGTTGACCACGAAACCGCCGCCCACCGAGTAGTAATCGCGCGTGGCGATGACCTGGTCGTCGGCGTCGTAGGCGGTAAAACGCATGCCGTTGGTGTGGTACGGCAGTTTCTGGCGCTTGTTCATCGCCAGATCGCGCTTCTCGTCGAAGGCGATCTCGCGCTGGCCCATCAGCGTGATGCGCCTGCTGCTGCGGATGCGCTCCAGCGTGGCCGGAATGATGTCCGGGTCGATCGCATTGGGGCGGTGGCCTTCCAGACCCAGCAGCACCGCCTTGTCGGTGCCATGGCCGCGTCCGGTCAGGGCCAGCGAACCGAACACCTCGGCGCGGATGCGCACCACATCGGACAGGCGGCCCGGATCGAGCAGCCAGCGATGCACGAAGCGTTCGGCCGCGCGCATCGGGCCGACGGTGTGTGACGAACTCGGGCCAATGCCGATCTTGAACAGGTCGAACGTACTGACGGACATGCGGGTTCTGCGTACTGCGGTAAGAGGGCGGCTATTCTACGGGCTCCCCGCTGCGGGCCTTGCCTGCAGCGCAGCATTCCCGCCGTGGAGCAGCCGATGAGCCAGTGGGTTCTGTACCAGCGCGATGACTGTCACCTGTGCGACCTGGCGCTGGCGGTGCTGGCGCAGGCGCGCGCGCCGGAGTTCGATAGTGTCTTCATCGATGGCGACGAACAGCTCGAGGCCCGCTACGGCACCCGCGTGCCGGTGCTGCGCCATACAGCCTCCGGCGCCGAGCTTGACTGGCCGTTCAGCGCCGACAGCCTGATCGCCTGGCGGTGATCGTCCGGCAGGAGGGCGTGCCACGGTTGGCGTGTGTGCCGTGCGGCG
>NZ_BAZI01000245.1 GCF_001310775.1 Stenotrophomonas pictorum JCM 9942 | reverse complement strand
CTAGCCTGGCACCTGTGGCGGCGTGTGCGCAGCGAAGCCGAGGACGGCCGTTACCTGGCCCTGCGCCAGTACTGGCACGGCGACCAGCGCAAGTTCCTGGCCTTCTTCCAGTTCCAGGCTCTGCTGGTGGTGCTGTTCTCGCTGCCGCTGGCCGCCGTGGTCGCCCACCCGGACCCGTCACCGCTGCAGCTGGCCGGCGCCGCTGCGCTGTGGCTTTTCTCGGTACTGGGCGAATCACTGGCCGATGCCCAGCTGGCCCGTTTCCGCGCCAATCCGGCCAACCGCGGCCGCACTTGTGACCGTGGCCTGTGGCGCTACTCGCGCCACCCGAACTACTTCTTCGAATGGCTGCACTGGTGCGCCTGGGCCGTGGCCGCGCTCGGCGGACCGCTGGTCTGGCTCGGCCTGCTCGGCCCGGTCCTGATGTACCTGTTCCTGCGCTTCATCAGCGGCATCCCGTTCACCGAACAACAGGCCCTGCGCACGCGGGGCGATGACTACCGGGAGTACCAGCGGCGCACGCCGATGTTCTTCCCCTGGTTCCCCAAACCCTGACCGTATTGCCGAGGACCGCGCCATGACCACCACCACCCTGGACCGCAATGAACTCTCGCCCGACCGGGCGGCCCCCGGCCTGCTCGGCCTGGCCGAACGTGGCCTGCTGCCCGATGCGCTGGTACGCGCCGGCATCCGCCGGCTGTGCGAGCAGCGGCTGAGCGAAGAACTGGAAGGCGGCGTGGAGGCGCAGTCGCTGCGCCAGCGCCAGCGACTGGAGGAGCTGCGCCAGAGCCCGCTGGCGATCGAGACCGAGGCGGCCAACAGCCAGCACTACGAGCTGCCGCCGGCCTTCTTCACCCACTGCCTGGGGCCGCGGCTGAAGTATTCGTGCTGCTACTACCCCAATGGCGACGAGACCCTGGCCCAGGCCGAGGAAGCGATGCTGGCGCTGTACTGCGAGCGCGCCGGGCTGGCCGATGGCCAGGACATCCTCGAGTTGGGCTGCGGCTGGGGCTCGCTGACCCTGTGGATGGCCGAGCACTACCCGAACGCACGCATCACCGCGGTGTCCAACTCCAACGGCCAGCGCGCCTTCATCGAGGCGCGTTGCCAGGAGCGTGGCCTGCACAACGTGCAGGTACTCACCCGCGACGTGAACCACCTGGCCTTGCCCGAGGCCGCCTATGACCGCTGCGTCTCGGTGGAGATGTTCGAGCACATGCGCAACTACGACACCCTGCTCGGCCGCATCGGCAGCTGGCTGCGCCCGGGTGGCCAGCTGTTCGTGCACATCTTCGTGCACCGCACCCTGCTCTACCCGTTCGAGACCGCCGGTTCGGACAACTGGATGGGCCGCCACTTCTTCACCGGCGGGCTGATGCCGGCGGCCGATACCCTGCTGCACTTCCAGGACGCACTGACGATCAAGCAGCAGTGGCTGGTCGAGGGCACCCACTACGAGCGCACCGCCAACCAGTGGCTGGAACACCAGGATGCCAACCGCGAAGCGGTGATGACGATCCTGCGCCAGACCTATGGCGAGGCCGCCGGGCTGTGGTTCCAGCGCTGGCGGATGTTCTGGATGGCCTGCGCCGAGCTGTTCGGGCATACCGACGGCCAGGAGTGGATGGTCTCGCACTACCTGTTCCAGCGCCGCTGAGTTCCGCGCCTGGATGACGGGGCGGGTATCGGCGTCTTCCAGCCACATACCCCGGGCACGCCGCCGAGACGCCTTGCGGCGGCCCACCGGATGGCCATCACCGACACCGCCGAACAGGCGGGGGGCCTAGCTGTAGGCCGCAGGCGCCACCGCACTGCGTATTTCACCGATCACCGCGGTGGATTCTGGGGCTATCGCGTGTGTACGCCGCGTCAACGCCAACCCCGCAACTTCTATCCGATGGATTTTCCGGCTTCGATCGCGATTGGCGTGCATCCAAGCGTGTGCGTGCTGCGTATTGGAAGACGCATGACCCTGTGCACTTCCCTTTCAGCCTGGAGAGCCCCAATGAAGTCTGCTGCCTTTGTCGTTCTCGCTGCCGGTCTGGCTGCATCCGTTACTGCCCACGCGTCCGGCGTAGAAGCCGGCAAGTGGAGTTTTTCCGCCTTCGGTGGCGTTGACATGCCGACCAGCGGCGACGTGCACGGCGGTGCCACCGCGCCCGTGCCCGACCTCGGACCCCTCAACCCTGCGCTGGCAGGGGTCAGTGCCGAGCTGCGTATCCAGTCGCGCAGCCATGACCGCATCTATGGCCTGGCCGACACCTACGGCCTGGAAATGGGCTATGGCTTGAGCGACAGCGCCGAGCTGTTCGGACAGGTGCGTTACAGCTATGCCTCGCCCGGTCGCGTGCAGGTGGGCGGCGCCTTCGTGCCGGCGCTGGACACAGAGCTGCCGGTGTACGGCCGTTTCAGCGCCTACAAGAGCTACGGCGCCGAGTTCGGCTACCGCCGTTTCTTCATGCAGCCGGGCGCTGCGCGTCCTTTCCTTGCCGCCCGCATCGGCGCGACGCATACCGACGCCATCAACGCCTCGTTCGATATTCCGGATGCCGCCATTTCCATTCCGGATGCACGCTTCACCAAGAAGACCTGGTCCGCGTCCGGTGGTCTGGATGTGGGCGTGATCATTCCGGTCGGCGAGACCTTCAGCTTTACCGCGCAGGCCGGCGTTCGCTACGTCGACAAGCTCAGCGGTGATGACGCCGATATCGGTGGGCTCGGCCTGGGCAGCATCAACAACGATGCCAAGCGGATTTCGGTGCCGATGAGCGTCGCCGCCCGCTGGGACTTCTGATCCGGACGCTGTTTCAACGGCTGCACCGTTCACGCTGCCACGTGGTGCACAGACGGTGCGGTTGCCGATCGACAACAACCGCAGCCAAGGCTGCGTTTTCCCCCCGCCTCCGACCGGAGGCGATATCCATGAGGACTTGAACATGCGTATCCAGATCCAGCGTCTTGCCATCGCCGCCGGCCTCGCGCTTGCCGGTGCCACCGTTCCTTCCGCTTTCGCCGCCGGCAATCCGGCCACAGATGGCGCAGCGATGGGTGCACAGAAGACCATCGTCGAGACCGCTTCCAACACCAGTGAACTGAGCACCCTGGTAGCTGCGCTGAAGGCCGCCGGGCTGGTGGACACGCTCGCCGGAAAGGGCCCGTTCACCGTGTTCGCTCCCACCAACGAGGCGTTCGCCAAGCTCCCCCAGGGCACGGTCGATACCCTGCTCAAGCCCGAAAACAAGGGCACGCTGACCGGCATCCTGACCTATCACGTGGTACCGGGCACCCACCCTTCCAGCCAGCTGGTCGCCGCCGCGAGCAGCCAGGGCGGCAGCAGTACCTTGAAGACGGTGCAGGGTGAGGAACTGACCGTCGAACTGAAAGACGGGAAAGTCTGGGTGGTGGATGCCAAGGGTGGCAAATCCGCGGTCACTACCGCCGATGTCATGCAGTCCAACGGCGTGGTACACGTGGTCGACAGCGTGCTGATGCCGAAGTAAGCGCCTGCTCAACCGTGGCCTGCGACTGCCGCAGGCCAAGGTTGCTGGATGCCGATCCCGGTGTCCTGCAGGGGCGAGGTGATCAGGCAGGAGATCGGACGCTGGCCGAGTAGCCGCACCGCGAAACCCGCTTGAACCTGTGCAACCTGGCGAAGACCGCAGCGTCTTTCACAATCGTCCCCGGTGCTGCATAAACAAAAACGCCCCAAGTCGTTGTCGACGAGGGGCGTTTTACATGCTTGGTGCCGAAGGTGGGACTCGAACCCACACGCTTTTAAGGGCGGCGGATTTTGAATCCGCTGCGTCTACCGATTCCGCCACTTCGGCTGGCTGGCCGGCGATTATAGCTGAGCTTTTCCGCTTGGGCAGCAAGATTTCACTTAAATCCTGAAAAATCTCCCGGTGACTCCTGCCTTGTCACCGTGCTGCCGCCCCGCTGTGGTGCGGGGACTGTCTGCGTGGGGAGACCCTCGGCGGCCAATCTGCAGCAATCAACCACCGCGCCGTGCCCGGGCGAACGCATCGGCAAGCGCGTTGTTGGCAGGGGCGGAGCTGACGCCCGGACGACTTCCGGTGTTGCTTCCGCGGCCGGCTCCGCCGCGGTTGCCGTTATCGCGACGCGGG
>NZ_BAZI01000244.1 GCF_001310775.1 Stenotrophomonas pictorum JCM 9942 | reverse complement strand
CTGGCGGAAAAAGCCCCCCAGCGCCGAGAACTGCTCGCCTTTTTCCTTGCGGATCTCCAGCGAGAACACCAGCTGGCGGCCATCGGCGAAACCGAAGGACACCAGGGTGTGGGCGATGGCCGGCCCCATCCAGTAGGACAGCAGCAGATCGGCTGATTGCACCTGCGAAAGATCGTACTGCCGGGGCTCCCAGCGCACGTCATAGTCGTCTGTCGTGCGCCAGTGGAAATTGCGCACGTTGTCGATCACCAGACGATCACCCTGGATGTGCGCGCGCAGCGGTTGCGCCACATCCTCGGCCCATTGCCGGTCCTGCTGCGGGACGATGGTCGCCCACCACACCAGCATCAGCACGAACAACGCCCCGAACACCGCCAGCGAATGCCAGCGACGCTTGGGCCCGAAGCCGGCGCGTATCGCCCAGATCGTCGGCACGCACCACACCAGCACCGCCGCGACGCGTGCCGCGACATTGCCCGGGAAGTGGAACCACAAGGCAAAGCCCCCCCAGATGCCGATCGCCAGACACACCAGCGCCAACACCGTGCAACCAACGCTGCGCAACACACTCCTCAAGCGCAGCCTTTTGCCATTTGCCACTTCAAACCTCCGCACGCCATTTTTTATTGGCCGGCAAGACAGGGAAATGACCGCTGGATGCGGACGATGTCCTCTTGTCGACCTCCCTACCCTTTCACGGGTCATCCGACCCGCGCGCAAAGATAGCTTGAGCGACCCGGAAAGCCGAGGGACACTGCAACAAAAAAGCCGGCACTAGGCCGGCTTTTTCTTGTTTCGCGTGGTGGGCGGTGCAGGGATCGAACCTGCGACCCTTGCCGTGTGAAGGCAATGCTCTACCGCTGAGCTAACCGCCCGTGTTGCGAGCCGCTCATTATAGGGAGCTGAGCGGCGACGTCAACGGGTTTCCTGCAGAAATTTTCACATCGTCTGTGTCGGCTTGTCGGAGCTGGAAGTTCCGGCCAGCAACGTCTCGATCTTGTTGCGGATCGCCTCGCCGTCGGCACCATCGGCCAGCTGCACGCCGATACCGGCCTGGCGGTTGCCTTGCGCGCCCAGCGGCGTGACCCAGACCACTTTGCCCGCCACCGGCAGGCGCTCGCTGGAATCGGGTAGCGTCAGCAGCAGGAACACCTCGTCACCGAGGAAATAACGCTTGGACGTGGGCACAAACACGCCGCCGTTCTTCACGAACGGCATGTACGCGCTGTACAGCGCAGCCTTGTCCTTGACCGCCAGCGAAAGGATGCCCTGGCGGGCGTTGATCGCACTCATCGAATAGTCCCCTTGGATTGCACCTGGTTGGCCGCGCCCCACGCCAGCAGCAGTTCCACCACCGCCAGATCGGCTCGCACGGTGGTACGCAACAGGTCGCGGGTACGGTTGGCGGCATCGAACCAGGCAGCCAGCTTGTTCAATCGGGCCGGATCGGTCAAGCCGTCGGCGGCCTTTTTCAGGGCCAGATCGGCGGCATGGCGCAAGCGCAGATCCGCATGTCCGTCCGCTGTCCAGCGCTGGGCCAGCTCGACGCTGCCCAGCTTGCCGGCCAGCAGCTGCTCCAGTTCGGAGGCCACCTGCCGGCGCAGCGCCATGCCCTCGCCCTGCAGCCATTGGTCGGCAAGCGCCGGGTGGCCGCGCGCGGCCTCCAGTGCCTCACGTGCCACAGTTTCGGTATAGCCCTTGCCCTGCAGCCACGCCAACGCCTCCTCGCGCGGCGGCAGGCGAAACTCCAGGCGCTGGCAGCGGCTGCGGATGGTCTGCGGCAGCCGCGCCGAATCGGCACTGACCAGCCACAGATAGCGGCCAGGCGAGGGCTCCTCCAGCGTCTTGAGCAGGGCATTGCAGGCCGAACGGTTGATCGCATCGGCGGGATCGACGATCACCACCTGGGCCACGCCGTACTGCGGGGTGAGCGCCAGCTTCTGGGAAATCTCGCGGATCTGCTCGATCACGATCTCGGTGCGCAACTTGTCACCGGATTTGTTCGGAATGAACGAGGTGAGCTGTAGATCCGGATGCGTACCGGCGGCGATCAACTGTGCATTGCGCTGCCGCCCAGCCGTCTCGACTCCGTAATTGAGCACGTGTTCGGCAAGCTTCAGCGCCACCGCGCGTTTGCCCATTCCGGCCGGCCCGCATAGCAGCAAGCCATGCCCGAGACGGCCCGCATCAAGTGCGGCCACGGTCTGGTCATAGGCGCGTTGCTGCCACGGGGCGAAGACATCGCTCATGCCAGGGTGCTCTGTGCATGCACGCGGGTTACTGCATCGCGCCGCTGCGCGGCGGCGCCAGCCTTCCTGCCTGCCCCGGTCAGGCAGGAAGGCTGCAGGTCGTTCCGCTCACGCAGGAGATCGCCGAGGGCGTTGACCGCCCCGGCCTTGCCGGCCCCCTCGCCCTCTTCCAGGCGGATGCACGGCGAATGCCACAGCAACTCGTGATTCATTGTTGTACTGCCTGGCTGTTCCTGGCGCGCAACCGCTGCAGGTAACGCGCCACGGCGGCGTTGTGCTCGCCGAGCGTGGCGGAGAATTCATGGGCGCCGCTGCCGTCACCCAGCGCGACGAAGTACAGCGCATCACCGGGTGCCGGATGCGCGGTGGCCTGCAGCGCGTCGCGTCCGGGCATGGCGATCGGTGTCGGCGTCAGGCCAGCGCGGGTGTAGGTGTTGTAGGGCGTATCAGTGGTCAGATGGCTGCGGCGGATGTTGCCATCGTAGGCGCTGCCAATGCCATAGATCACCGTCGGGTCGGTCTGCAGGCGCATGCCCATCTTCAACCGCCGCATGAAGACCCCGGCGATCTGCGGGCGCTCGCTGGCCAGACCGGTCTCTTTCTCGATGATCGAGGCCAGCGTCAGCAGCTCGTATGGCGAGTTCAACGGCAGGCCCTCGGCGCGGCCGGCCCAGGCTGCGGCCAGCTCCTTCTCCATCGCCGCATGCGCCCGCCCCAGCACATCCAGGTCGCTGTCACCGCGCTGGTAGATATAGGTTTCCGGCAGGAAGCGGCCTTCCGGGTGCTCACCGGCAAAGCCCAGCGCCGCCATCAACTCGGCATCACTCATATCAGCGGTCGCCTGCTGCAACGGCTGCGCGCGCTTGAGCGCGGCGCGCAGCTGGCGGATGTTCCAGCCTTCGACAATGGTGACGCGGTACTGCAGCACCCTGCCCTGGCGCATGCGCAGCAGCAGCTCACGCGGAGTCAACGCCGGATCCAGCGAATACTCGCCCACCTTCAGCTTGCCGGCCGCGTCCAGTTCACGCGCCAGCAGCTGCCACTGCAGATCCGCGCCTTCATCGACACCCGCCGCCCGCAACTTGGCCAGCACCGTGCCAAAGGAATCACCGGACGCGACGGTCACGCTCTGTGCGGTTGGCGTGAGCGGCAGGGAGGCGAAGCTGCTCTGCCGCTGCCACAGCCACGCCGCCACGGCACCTGCCAGCACCACCAGCAGCAGCAACGCTGCCAGCACCACCAGACAACCGCGCTTAGCACCCGCCATGGCCACTCCGTTTCAACAAGACCGGCGCGCAGGATACCGCGCGCGCGCCAGCCCCGGCCAAAACGCTGTTCATTGCAGCGGCTCCAACGCCCGCAACAGGCCGCGCGCCTTGGCCCGGGTTTCCTCCAGCTCCTTGTCCGGCTCCGAATCCACCACGATGCCGGCCCCGGTGCGGAACGTGGCCAGGTTGCCTGCGACCTCGGCGGTACGGATCAGGATGTTCAGATCCATGTCGCCATCGCGGTTCAGCCAGCCGAAGGCGCCGGTATAGGCGCCGCGCGCGGTCTGTTCCAGCTCGGCGATGATTTCCATGCAGCGCACCTTCGGGCAGCCGGTGATGGTGCCGCCGGGGAACGTGGCGGCGATCACCTGGCCCGGCGTCACTTCCGGGCGCAGCCGGGCACGCACATTGCTCACGATGTGGTGCACGTGCGCGTAGCTTTCCACGACCATCAACTCATCGACCTCGACGCTGCCCGGCGCGGCGATGCGGCCCAGATCGTTGCGTTCCAGATCGATCAGCATCACGTGCTCGGCACGCTCCTTCGGGTGGCCGACCAGCTCCTGGATGCGCGCGGCATCGTCGTCGCCGGCAAAGCGCGCGCGGGTCCCGGCGATCGGCCGTGTCTGCACCAGATCGCCGGTGACCGACACCAGCCGTTCCGGC
>NZ_BAZI01000243.1 GCF_001310775.1 Stenotrophomonas pictorum JCM 9942 | reverse complement strand
CCAGTGCCAGTCTGCGCAGCAGCGCTACCGGGCGCTGTTCGATGCGTTCCCGGACCCGGTCAGCATCCTCAGCGCCAGCGGCACGGTGCTGGACGTCAACGCCGCCGGCGTCCAGGCCTACGGCCGCAGCCGCCAGGAGATCGTCGGCCAACCGATCGAACTGCTGAATCCGGATCTGCCCGAGGATCACCTGCAACCGGTCTGGGACACCCTCAACCGCGGCCAGACCTATGTGATCGAAGTCACCAACATGCGCGGCGATGGCAGCCGTTTCCCGGTGGAGGTGCATTCGGCGTCGTTCCAGAACGATGGCCAGCCCTGCATCGTGGCCGTAGCCCGCGACCTGAGCCGCCGCTGGCAGGCCGAATCGCGCTACCGGCTGCTGCTCGAATCCATCGACAAAGGCGTGATGCTGTTCGATCAGCACTTCCAGGTGATCTCGGCCAATCCGGCGGCCCATCGCATCCTCGGACTCGGCGCCGAACCGCCGACGCAGATTCCGATGGAAGGCGAAGAGTGGATCACTGTTGACGAGCACGGCCGCCGGCTGCGCACGGAGCAATGGCCGGTGTCACGCGCGTTCCGCGATGGTCACACGATCCCCAGCACCATCGTCGGCCTGTACCACCGCCCGCGCGGGCGCATGATCTGGATCTCGATCACCACGGTGCCGGTATTTTCCTGCGGGCGCGACCTGCCCGACCACGTGTTCTCGATGTTCAGCGACGTCACCGAGCTCAAACGCGACCATGTGCTGTTCGATCGCGCCCAGGCGCTGGCGCATATCGGCGGCTGGGAGTGGGATCGCGGCCAGCAGCGGCTGTACCTGACCGGCGAGGCGCAGCGCATTCTCGGCCACACGCCGCCGCCGGCCACACTGGAGCAGCTGCTGCAGTGCCTGGGCAGCGATGACCGGCTGCGCCTGCAACAGACCCTTGACCGGGAGGTCGAGCGCAAGCGCGGCTTCGAACTGGATCTGCAGGGACTGCGCGGCGACGGCCACAGTGTGTGGATCCGCATGATCGGCGAGATCGAAGCCGGCGACATGGCCTCCAGCCGCATCGCCGGCACGCTGCAGGACATCACCGAGCGCAAACACGCCGAGGAAACCCTCAAGACCCAGGCCCGCACCGATCCGTTGACCGGCATCATGAATCGCGACGCGGCCCTGGCCGACCTGAAGGCGCGGCTGGGCAACCCTTCCCACGCCCAGGTCGCGGTGCTGTACATCGACCTGGACCGCTTCAAGACGGTCAACGACGTGCTCGGCCACAACGCCGGCGATGAACTGCTGATCGAAGCGACCCGCCGCATTGCCAACGCCATCGGCACCGAAGGATTGCTGGCGCGTTTCGGCGGCGATGAATTCGTGGTGATCTGCGATGCCCGCGAGGTGCCCGAGCATCCGCAACTGCTGGCGCAGGCCATCACCGATGCCTTCGCCCCGCTGTTCCGGCTGGGCAAGGACGAATTCGCGGTCACCACCAGCATCGGCATCGCCCGCGCACCGGAAGATGGGCAAAGCCCGCAGGAACTGATCCAGAACGCCGACCGGGCCATGTACGAATGCAAGCGCCGCAGCCGCAACGGCTGGCAGGTGTTCACGCCGGAACTGGCGCGCGAGCAGCGTGACCGCCTGCAGATCGAGCGCCGCCTGCGCCGCGCACTGGAGCGCAACGAGTTCCGGCTGGTGTACCAGCCGCAGGTGGATCTGCGTGGCGGCCGCATCGTCGGTGCCGAGGCGCTGATCCGCTGGCGCAACCGTCAACTGGGCGAGCTGCGCCCGGACATCTTCATCAGCCACGCCGAAACCACCGGTGACATCGTGCGCATCGGCGACTGGGTGCTGCGCGAAGCCTGCCGGCAGGTGCGCGAATGGATGGACGAGGGGCTCGGGCTGGTCCGCATCGCCATCAATGTCTCCTACCGCCAGTTCAATGGCGACAACCTGGCCCGCCGCCTGCGCGAGATACTGGACGAATACCGGCTGCCCGGTGCGGCGCTGGAGCTGGAATTCACCGAACGCGTGCTGATCGAGGACGCACCGGCCACGCTGCATACCTTCGCCGAGCTGCGCGAGATGGGCGTGATGCTGACCATCGACGATTTCGGCGAGGGCTACAGCGCGCTGAACTACCTGCGCCATCTGCCCATCCACGGCCTCAAGCTCAGCCAGCTGTTCATCAATGGCGTGCCCGGCAACCGCTCGGATGTCGCGGTGTGCGAGGCGGTCTGCGGCATCGCCCGCAGCCTCGGCCTGGGCCTGGTCGCCGAAGGGGTGGAATCCGAAGCCCAGCGCCAGTTCCTGCTCGAACTGGGGGTGCCGATCGGCCAGGGCTTCCTGTTCGCCCCCGGCCTGTCACCGCGTGAATTCGCCCGCCGGCTGCGCTGACCGGTTTCGGCGCACGGTCGGCCATCGGCTAGAATCGGCGCTCTTTTCCGCAGGATCGTTCCAATGCAGCTGTCCTCCGTTCGTGCCGTCATCACCGGTGGTGTCTCCGGCCTCGGCCTGGGTGTGGCCCGCTTCCTCGTCGCCCACGGCGGCAAGGTCGCCCTGTTCGACCTCAACGACGAGAAAGGCGCTGCCGCCGTCGCCGAGCTGGGCGCCGACAATGCCCGCTACTTCACCACCAATGTCACCGACGAGGCCGGTGTGGCCGCCAACCTGGGTGCCGCCAAAGCGTTCCTCGGCGGACTGAACGTGGTGATGAACTGCGCCGGCATCCTCGGTGCCGGCCGCGTGCTGGGCCGAGAGGCCGCCATGCCGCTGGCCAACTTCCAGACAACGGTGATGGTCAACCTGGTTGGCAGCTTCAACGTCGCCAAGGCCGCCGCCGAGCTGATGCAGCACAACGAGGCCAACGCCGCCGGCGAGCGCGGGGTGATCATCAATACCGCCTCGGTCGCCGCCTATGAAGCCAGATCGGCCAGGCTGCCTACTCCGCCTCCAAGGGCGGCGTGGTCGGCATGACCCTGCCGATGGCCCGCGAACTGTCGCGCTTCGGCATCCGCGTGATGACCATCGCACCGGGCGTGTTCTGGACGCCGATGGTCGATGGCATGCCGGCCAATGTGCAGGAGTCGCTGGCCGCCTCCATCCCGTTCCCGTCGCGCCTGGGCCAGCCGGAAGATTTCGCCGGCCTGGTCGGCCACATCATTGGCAATCCCTACCTCAACGGTGAGACCATCCGCCTTGACGGTGCCGTGCGTCTGGCACCGAAATGATCCATCCGCGGGCGCCCACACGGCGCCCGCTTGCGTTTCCCCCTTCCGCAACCCCAACCGACTTTCCAAGCATGAAAGCCAACGACATCAAGAAAGGCAACGTCGTCGAGTACAACAACGGCGTCTATCAGATCCGCGACATCGAGCGCAGCTCGCCGCAGGGCCGCGGCGGCAACGTCCGCTTCCGGTTCATCATGTACAGCGTGCCGGGCGGCAACAAGCTCGATGCCAGCTTCGACGCCGATGACAACCTGCCGGAAGTGGAACTGCTGCGGCGCCAGTCCACCTTCTCCTACATGGATGGCGATGCCTTCGTGTTCATGGATGACGAGGACTACACCCCGTACACGCTGGACGCGGACGTGATCGGCGACGACGCCGGCTACATCACCGAAGGTCTGACCGGCATCTACGTGCAGGTGATCGACGAGCAGCCGGTGGCAATCCAGCTGCCGCAGCACGTCACCCTGGAAGTGGTCGAGACCCCGCCGGAACTGAAGGGCGGCACCGCCACCAAGCGCCCCAAGCCGGCCAAGCTCAATACCGGCATCGAGATCATGGTGCCGGAGTACATCACCAACGGCGAACGCATCCTGGTGAACACCACCACCGGCGAGTTCGGCGGCCGCGCCGACTGACCGCGGCGTGCCAGGTGACGGACAGGCGCCCGGCGCCTGTCCGTCCGTACCGTCACAGCCCGAACGCAAGCACAGCCCCGCGTTGCCGGCCGGACACATCACAACCATCTTCCGTATCAGCGCGGCTCCCCGCCCCTCTCCGATGACGCAGCGTCCCCGTACAGCACGCGCAGGCGCTGATGCAGCACCTCCAGCGTGGCCCGTGTCGTCTCGTTCTCGGCGCGCTCGGTCGCCGGCAACAGCTCCTGCAAGGCCTGTCGCAGCGCGGCGGCCTCCGCGGCGGCTACCGCAACCCGCTGCTCGACCTGCTCCCGCAGTGGGGCC
>NZ_BAZI01000242.1 GCF_001310775.1 Stenotrophomonas pictorum JCM 9942 | reverse complement strand
CGGCGCCTGGCCCGGCCGCGCCGGCATCAGCGCACGCACGGTCAGGTCGGTGGCGTAGTCCTCACGCGGCAGGTAATGGCCATCGATGCGGAAATCCCCCAGATTGCTGTTGATCCTGAGCTGGCTGGCGCTGAACTCGCCCTCGGCCGCTTCCAGCCCGCCGCGGATGCGGGTGATGTCGATCAACGGCTCCTGCAGCCGGGTGATGCGCAGGCCGTCGATCACGATGCTGTCGGCCTGCAGCGCCAGCGGCAGCGCGATGGGCGGCAATACATCCGGCCAGCGCGGCAGCTCGAACGGTTTGTCTTCCGGCGGGCCCAGCTCCAGCGCAGCATCGGTGATGCGCAGCGCGTCCAGGCGCAGCTTGCGCCCGAGCAGCGGACGGATATCCGGATCCAGGTAGGCCTGGGCGGCGCTGAAATGCAGGTCCTGATAGCGGAAATCCAGGTCGTGCAGGATCAGTGGGCCGGCCAGCGGGCCCTCGGCCTTGCTCCAGGTCAGCGAGGAACCGGCCGGCAGCCGTGCCACCACCTGCGCCAGCAGCACCTCGCGCCCGGCCACGGTCTGCAGCAGCCAGTACAGCGCGAACAGCGCCAGCAACAGCAGCGCGGTGACGGTGATGCCACTGCGGATCGCCAGCGTGCGCAGCCGCGCCTTGCGCCTGGCGCGCAGTTCGGCGATACGCGCCTCGCGTTCTTCGGGCGTCACTTCTTCCGGCACCCGGCTCACAGGTCCGCTCCGATGTTCAGATACAGCTGGAACTGCGAATCGGGACTGTTCAGGCCGTGGGCGATGTCGATGCGCACCGGGCCCACCGGCGATTTCCAGCGCATGCCCAGGCCCACACCGGTATGCAGGTCGATGGTGTTGTCAAAGGCGCTGCCGGTATCGACAAACACCGCCGCGCCCCAGGGACCCCCGTTGAAGTAATGCTCGTATTCGGCCGAACCCACGACCAGATGCTTGGCGCCGAGCGCGAACCGGTCCGGCGCCGGCGTGCGCGGACCGACTTCGCGATAGGCGTAGCCGCGGATGGAGCGGTCGCCACCGGCGAAATAGCGCAGGCTCGGCGGCATCGCCACCAGATCACTGGTCCAGGTACTGCCGGCCTGGCCGCGCAGGATCAGGCGGTCGGCCGCACCGACCGGCAGGTACCAGCGCAGCGTCGCATCGGCCTGCAGGAAACTGGTGTCCGAGCCGGCGCCACCGATACCCCCGCGCAGCGTCGCGTTGCCGCTGATGCCGCGACGCGGAAAGCGCTCATCATCCACGTCCACGTAATCGGCGGTCAGCTGCGGATAGATCAGCGTGGAGTACTGGTACAGCGCATCGTTGACCGCATCACCGGAGCTGTAGCGCCAGCGCTCGCGCAGTGCGTTCATCGACACGATCGCGGTCCAGTAGTCGTTGATCTCGCCGCTGCGGCTGGCGATCAGCTTGACGTTGCGCAGGTCGATGTAATCGGTCTGCTCGTCGTAGGCGCTGAGCGCGTAGGTGTACCAGCCATCCAGCCAGCGGAAGCCGGGCACGCGGTAACTGGTGATGAAACTCTTGCGCTTCTGCGCATAGTCCAGCTGGGTGTTGAGCTTGTGACCGCGGCGGTTGACGTAGCGCCGCTCCACGCCACCGCGCACACCGGCGCCACTTTCCGAGCCGTAACTCAGGCCGGCGGTGTAGATGGTGCGTTTGGCACGGGTCAGCTTCACGTCCACCGGCACCTCGCCATTGTCGTCGGCCAGCTCCGGGTGCGGCTGGATGTCGATGACGCTGAAGTAGTCCAGCTTGGTCAGCGATTCGCGCAGGCGGTCCAGCTTGCCTTCGTGCCAGTAGCTGCCCTGCTCCCAGTACACCAGCGGCTCGAACAGGTCCGGCCGGAAGTAGTCCTGCTCGAAGCGGATCGGCCCCATGTTGTAGCGGCGGCCGCTGTCCCAGGTCAGGAAGATATCGGCCGCGTTCTCGGCACGGGTGACCTCGACCCGGCGCTGGGTGAAATCCGCATCGAAATAGCCACGCTCGGCCAGACGCCGGGTGATGGTGACCTTGCTGGCCTCGTAGTTGACCGAATCGAACACCTGGCCGCTCTTGGGTTCGAAGGCGGCCAGGTCCTTCTGCAGATACTGGTCGCGTGCCGCCGGGCCGGTGATGATCACCTCCTCCTGGCGCACCCGCACCTGCTCGCCCTTGTCCACCTGGATCACCACCTGCAGCGTATCGCCTTCGCGCGGGGCCTCCACGGTGATGGTCGGATTGTAGAAACCGAACGGCTCCAGCGCCTTGCGGGTCTGCCGCTCGGCCTGCGACAGCAGGTATTCCAGCCGCGATTCGCCCTGCACCTTGCCGATCGCGTCATAGACGGACAGCGATACCTCGATGTTCTCGATGATCTCGGCATCGCTCCCCTTGTCCAGCCCCTTGAGCTGCACCTTGTCGATCGTGCCGCGAGCGTGGGACAGGGGCGCGGCCAGCAGGGCGGCGAACAGAAGAGGCAACGTGATTCGTAGAGGCGGCATGGGCAGCAGCATACCGGCCTGAACGTGACCGGCAAAATCGCGGTTCACTACTCAAAACCGGCGTGAAATCCACGTAAAGAAAAATAAAAACAAAGCCCGCTTGCGCGGGCCTTGTTCAACTCGTGCCAGACGGCCGTCAGCTCGACAGATGCTCGATCGCCGCGACGCTGCCGAGGCGGTCACCGAGCGTGCGCAGCAGCGCCAGCCGGTTGCCACGCAGGGCCAAGTCGTCGGCGTTGACCATCACCTGGTCGAAGAACGCATCCACCTGCGGACGCAGGCGGGCCAGGCGACCGAGCACGGCCACATAGTCCTTCTGCGCCAGCGCGATGCCGGTGTCGTCGATGGCCGCGGTCACCGCTTCGGCCAGTTCGCTCTCGGCCGGCTCGCGCAGCAGCGAGGCGTCGATCGTGCCCGGAATCTCACCTTCGGCCTTGCGCAGGATGTTGCGGATGCGCTTGTTGGCCGCAGCCAGCGCCTCGGCTTCGGGCAGCTGGGCGAAGATGCTGATGGCGTCGAGGCGACGGTCGAAGTCGTACAGCGAAGCCGGCTTCAGTTCCGCGACGGCGTTGAAGTGGGTCGCCGGCACGCCCTTGTCGGCGTAGTAGCCTTCAGGCGATCGAGAATGAAGTCGTACAGCTCGTTCGCATCGGCCTGCACCGTGCGCTCGACCAGTCCGGCATTGGCTGCGGCAAGCAGCGCGCGCAGATCCAGATCAAACCCCGACTCGATGAGCGTGCGCGCCAGACCCAAGGCATTGCGACGCAGCGCGAACGGATCCTTGTTGCCGGTCGGCTTCAGGCCTGCGGCAAAGCCGCCGGCCAAGGTATCCAGACGCTCGGCAATGGCCAGCACCTTGCCCAGCGTCGAGGCGGCGATGGCATCGGCGGCAAAGCGCGGCTGGTAGGCCTCGTCGATGGCCAGCGCCACCGCCGGCGACTCGCCACCGGCCACGGCGTAATGACGGCCGGCGATGCCCTGCAGCTCGGGGAACTCGCCCACCATGCGCGACTGCAGGTCGTTCTTGGCCAGTTCGGCGGCACGCCTGGCCTGCACCGGATCGGCACCGACCTGCGGCGCGATCACCTGCGCCAGCGTGCTGACTCGCAGCACCTTGTCGGCGATGCTGCCCAGCTTGGCCTGGTAGGTGACGGTCTTCAGACCGTCGCCCATCGCTTCCAGCCCCTGCTTGAGGTCCTCGTCGAAGAAGAACTTGGCGTCGGAAAAGCGCGGACGGATCACCCGCTCGTAGCCCTTGGAAACTTCAGCCACGACCCTGGATTCGATGTTGGCGATGCCGATGAACTTCTCGGTCAGCTTGCCACCGGCATCGAGCACCGGGAAGAACTTCTGGTTGATCTCCATCGTCTCGATCAGCGCTTCCTGCGGCACGGCCAGGAACGCGCGCTCGAAACTGCACAGCACCGCGGCCGGCCATTCGACCAGGTTGACCACCTGCTCCAGGTTGTCCTCGGTGATGCGCGCCACGCCACCGGCCTGGGCGGCCGCGGCGTTGACCTCGGCGACGATGCGCGCACGGCGCGCATCAGCATCGACCAGCACGTTGGCCGCCTTCAGCGACTCCACGTAATCGTTCGGATGGCTCAGCCACACCTGCTTGTCGGCCATGAAGCGGTGGCCACGGCTGAAGCGGTCGGCGCTCAGGCCCAGCAGCTCGGCCGGCACGATGTCGTTGCC
>NZ_BAZI01000241.1 GCF_001310775.1 Stenotrophomonas pictorum JCM 9942 | reverse complement strand
CGCCCGGCCGCCGTGAACAGGCGGCGAACGGCGCCGGATTGGCGGTGCGCAGCCGCGCGTACAGCGCCTCCGGTGCGAGCGGCGCGTCGAACTGCGCCTGCCAGCGGCGGGACAGGTTCACCTGGAACACGTCGCCGGCATGCAGGTAGTCGATGACCTGGTGCACGCCTCCGGTAAAACGCTCGCCGGCGTCTTCCTTGAGCGCGACTGGCCCCTTCCAGTGCGGCAAGGGCGGCAGCTGGGGGGCTTCGGCCTGATCATGCTGGAGCTGGCCGAGCAGGTCTGCGGCGTCATCCTCGGCGATCGCGATGCAGCGGCCGCTGTCGCGCTGGCGCAGTACCGCTGCCGGGCAGCGCAGTGCGATCGCAGTTGGCAGGCCGTCGCTGCGCTGTGGCAGCTGCAGGATCGGTTCAACCTGTTGCGCCAGCTCATAATCGAGCAGCAAGGCCCAGCCGCCACGGAACGGGAGGTCCGCTTCCATCGGGTTGCGGGCTTGACGCAGGGCCTGCCAGTCGCGATCGAGAGCAGAGAGAAAGTCGCCTTCGACCGCACTGCCGTCTTCGCGTTGCAGGCGGCCGTCGGGATTGAGCAGCAGCTGGCCACCGGTGGCGATCAGCAGCATGTCCCACTGGCCGAGCTTGCCGGCGGCGGTGGATTCGAGCAGGACCGGATAGCGATGCGGTGCGAGCCGATGCAGCGCCAGCAGATCGATATCGGCGTGCAGGGGAAGGATATGCATCGTGAACCCAGAAGAAGTCAGGGAGGCCGGTTTCGCCTTCACCCTCGGGGCGAAAATGCCCGGAAGGCGCAGAGGAGGGGCGCCTCAATACACCCCCAGGCGCCATGCTGACGAACGCCTCGCCACGCGCCGGTCTGGGTGAAAATCGTTGTCACCAACCGGGTGGTTCAGCGAGGCCGCTTCGCACCGCCCTCGCTCCAACCCCTCCCCCGCACGCGGGAGAGAGGCTTAAAGGCCGTACATCAGATCCGCTTGAACACCAGCGTGCCGTTGGTGCCGCCGAAGCCGAAGCCGTTGGACATCACCACGTCCACCTGCGCCTTGCGGGCCACATTCGGTACGTAGTCCAGGTCGCAGCCTTCGCCGGGCTCTTCCAGGTTGATCGTCGGCGGGATGATGCCTGTTTCCAGCGCTTTGACCGAGAAGATCGCCTCCACCCCGCCGGCCGCGCCGAGCAGGTGGCCGGTCATCGACTTGGTCGAGCTGACCAGCAGCTTGTAGGCGTGCTCGCCGAAGGCGGTCTTCATCGCCATGGTCTCACCCAGGTCGCCCAGCGGCGTGGAAGTGCCGTGCGCGTTGAGGTAGCCCACCTGCTCCGGGGTGACGCCGGCGTCCTTCATCGCCGCGACCATGCAGCGGGCGGCGCCTTCGCCGTTCTCGCTCGGTGCGGTCATGTGGTAGGCGTCGGAGCTGGCGCCAAAGCCGGCCAGCTCGCAGTAGATGCGGGCGCCGCGTGCCTTGGCGTGCTCGTATTCCTCCAGGATCAGGATCCCGGCACCGTCGCCCAGCACGAAGCCGTCACGGTCCTTGTCCCACGGACGCGAAGCCTTTTCCGGCGCGTCGTTGCGGGTGGACATCGCCTTCATCGCGCAGAAGCCGCCCAGTGCGGTCGGCGAGGAGCCACGCTCGGCGCCACCGGCGACCATCACGTCGGCATCGCCGTACTGGATCATGCGCATCGCCGTACCGATGGAATGGTTGGACGTGGCGCAGGCGGAAACGGCCGAGAACGACGGACCCTTGAGCCCGGCAATGATGCTCAGCTGGCCCGGCAGCATGTTGATGATGGTCTTGGGCACGTAGAAGGGCGAGATCTTCTTGCCCTCGTGGAACTCGATGGTCTGTTCCTCGATGCCCAGCAGGCCGCCGATACCCGCGCCGACAATGGCGCCGATGCGCT
Organism: Stenotrophomonas pictorum JCM 9942; assembly: GCF_001310775.1. Lineage (GTDB taxonomy): Bacteria > Pseudomonadota > Gammaproteobacteria > Xanthomonadales > Xanthomonadaceae > Stenotrophomonas > Stenotrophomonas pictorum. The sequence continues at coordinate 2,297 of NZ_BAZI01000241.1, read as the reverse complement.
CGGCGTTGGCCTCGGTGATTTCCAGACCCGAGTCGTGCAGCGCCATGAAGGCGGCACCCAGGCCGTAATGGATGAACGGGTCCATCTTCTTGGCATCCTTGCCACTGACCCGGTACTTGCCGAACAGGGGATTGTCGGCGGTGATGTCGAAATCCTTGACCTCACCTGCGATCTTGGTGGTGAAACGTTCCAGATAATTCTCTGCAACGTTCGTCAGCGGGCCAATGCCCGACCGGCCATTGATGATGCCCTCCCAGCTGCTGGCCAGATCATTGCCCAGCGGCGAAACCATGCCCATGCCGGTAACGACGACGCGACGACTCATTGCGGATTCTCCTGGCCCCGCTCGCGGGAGATTGAAGCTGAAAAGCACAGGGCCGCATCAGCGGCCCCATGGATTTGCAACGCGGCCCGACACACATGCCAACCGCGTTTTGTCAGGCACCAATTACGCCTTGACGTGCGCCTTGACGTAGTCGATGGCAGCCTGGACGGTACCGATCTTCTCGGCTTCCTCGTCCGGGATTTCGCACTCGAACTCTTCTTCCAGCGCCATCACCAGCTCGACGGTGTCCAGCGAGTCTGCGCCCAGGTCATCGACGAACGATGCGCTGGTGGTGACTTCCTCTTCCTTGACGCCAAGCTGCTCGACAACAATCTTCTTGACGCGTTCTTCGATGGTGCTCATTGGATATCGCTCCAGATGGAGTAGTGGTTCAAAAGACGCCATCCCCTAGGGATGGCCGTGGGATAGTGTAGTGGAAACCGCCGCAGCCATGCATTCCGGCAAAAAAGCATAGGCGATCAATCACTTGGGCGCAGTCCGTGCGCCACACGCTTACGGCATGTACAAGCCGCCATTCACGTGAAGGGTTTCGCCGGTGATGTAGCTGGCTGCCGGGCCTGCCAGGAAGCTGACCGCATGGGCGATATCGGCCGGCTGACCGAGGCGGCCCAGTGCGACCTGGCCTAGCATCGCCGACTTGGCGTCCTCGGGCAGATCCTTGGTCATGTCGGTATCGATGAAGCCCGGCGCGACCACGTTGACGGTCACGCCGCGGCTGCCGATTTCCTTGGCCAGCGACTTGGAGAAGGCGATGATGCCGGCCTTGGCGGCGGCATAGTTGGCCTGGCCGGCATTGCCGGTCACGCCGATGACCGAAGCGATGTTGATGATACGGCCCTTGCGCGCTTCATCATCCCGCGCATCACCGCCTTGGAGGTGCGGTAGACGCTGGTCAGGTTGGTATCGAGGATGGCCTGCCAGTCCTCGTCCTTCATGCGCATCAGCAGGTTGTCGCGGGTGATGCCGGCATTGTTCACCAGGATGGTGATGGCGCCGAACTCCTTGCCCACCGCCTCGATCAGCGCATCCACCGCGCCCGGCTCGGTCACGTTCAGGGCCCGGCCATGGCCGCCCTGCGCGGCCAGACGTTCACCGATGGCGGCGGCGCCGGACTCGGTGGTCGCCGTACCGATGACGGTGGCGCCCTGCGCGGCCAGTTCGTCGGCAATAGCGGCACCGATACCCCGGCTGGCGCCGGTGACGAGCGCGATTTCACCCTGCAATGGCTTGCTCATGCTGTTTCCTCTTTCCTGCGAGGCCGCCGTGGGCGGTCCCCGGTCATGGCCGGGGCAGAGCGCGCCCCGAACCGGTTGGATCACTGTGCCCACTCTTCCAGCGCGCCGGCGAAATCGGCCGGCGTGGCAAGCGAACGGCCGTCTATGCTTTTGTCGATGCGCTTGATCAAGCCGGTCAGCACCTTGCCCGGGCCGCATTCGGCGACGCGATTGACACCCTGTGCCGCCAGCGCCTGCACGCAACCGGTCCACTGCACCGGCTGGTACAGCTGCTGCACCAGCGCTTGGCGGATCGCGTCCACGCCGTCATGCACCCGGGCATCGACGTTCTGCACCACCGGCAGCTGCGGTGCGCGCCAATCCAGCCCGGCCATCACTTCAGCCAGACGGTTGGCGGCCTCACGCATCAGCGGCGTATGCGACGGCACACTGACCGCCAGCTTCACCGCCTTGCGCACGCCCTTTTCGGCCAGCAACGCCAGCGCGCGATCCACTACAGCGGCATCGCCGCCGATGACGATCTGGCCGGGCGAATTGAAATTGGCCGGCACCACCACCTGACTGCCGGCGGCTTCGGCGCAGACCTCCAGCACCAGCGCATCCTCAGCGCCCAGTACCGCCGCCATCGCACCAACGCCGGCCGGAGCCGCGTCCTGCATGAGCTGGCCACGCAGGCGCACCAGATGCGCGCCATCGCGCAGCCGTCAACCGCGGCC
>NZ_BAZI01000240.1 GCF_001310775.1 Stenotrophomonas pictorum JCM 9942 | reverse complement strand
CCGCCGGCTGCGGCTGGACGATGCCAGCAGCCAGCGGGATCCGGGCACGGTGGCCTATCTGCCGCAGGCCCCGCTGCTGCGCACCGGTATGCAGCTGCGGGAAGTGCAGGGTATTGTCGACCAGCGCTTTGATGGCGACTACCGCCTGCAGCTGACCGCACCGCTGACGCTAGATGAGGTGCGGCGTCCACCCCAGGCACCGACCGTGCCGGGCGGTGTGCGCATCGCCGCGTTCAATCTGGAGAACTATTTCAACGGGGACGGCAAGGGCGGTGGCTATCCGACCCTGCGCGGCGCCAAGACCGCCGAACAGCAGGTCGCGCAGCAGGCCAAGCTGGTGGCCACCATCCGTGGTCTGGGTGCCGACGTCGCCGCGCTGATGGAGCTGGAAAACGACGGTTACGGTCCGGGCTCGGCGATCGACCAGCTGGTGCGCGCGCTCAACCAGGGCCACGGCCGGGACGGTGACTGGACGTTTGTCGATGCCGGACGCGGCCCGGGCGACAATCCGATCCGCGTCGGCATCATCTACCGCAGCACGAAGGTGCGCCCGCTTGGCAAACCGGCGGTGCTGGAGCGCGAGCCGTTCGGCGAACGCAGCCGGGTGCCGCTGGCCCAGGCTTTCCGCGTGGGTCGCAGCGGCAAACCGTTCGTGGTCGTGGCCAACCACTTCAAGTCCAAGGGCTGCTCCAACGCCAGCGGTGCCGATGCCGACCAGAACGATGGCCAGGGCTGCTGGAACGCCACCCGGGTGGCGTCGGCCAAATTGCTGCACCAGTGGCTGCAGGGCGATCCGACGCGCAGTGGCAGCCGTGACGCGGTGCTGCTGGGCGACTTCAACGCCTATGCGATGGAAGACCCGATCCGCCAGTTGAAAGCCGATGGCTGGCAGGATGCTTTCACGCTGGCTGGCGTGGAGCGGCCCTACAGCTACGTCTACAACGGCCTGAGCGGGCGGCTGGACCACGCGCTGCTCAGCCCGGGCATGGCGGCGCGGTTGAAGGGCGCTGCCGAATGGCACATCAATGCCGACGAGGCCGATGAGGCCGGCTACCAGGGGCGCAATGTGCCCGGCCCATGGCGCAGTTCCGACCACGATCCGCTGCTGCTGGGCTTCGAGCCGTAAGTCGCAGCAGCTGATCGCACGCCTGCCCGGACGGGGCAGACAACCCGGGCAGGCAGGTCGCGGCCGTTGCCGCACCTGGCTGTTTTCATTGCAGCGTGCCGCGGGCGATCAGCCCGATCGCCACCACCGCCAGCGCCAGACCGGCGCGGTTCCAGCCGCTGGTGCGCTCACCGAAGGCAAGTACACCGACCAGCGTGCCCAGACATACCACGCCGATGTTCATGCCGGCGAAGATCGTCGCCGGGCTGTGCGGCAACGCCTGGTGCGCCCGCACATAAAACAGGATGTTGCCGAAGTTGAGCAGGCCCAGCAGCAGCCCATAGCCGAAGTTGCGGGCGGTGAGTGGCGCCGCGCCGCTGAGGTGGCGGTGCAGTTGCCAGCCCAGCATCAGCACGAAGGCGATGGCGAAGCTGACCAGCAGCGCGGCGGTGGACGGCGTGCCGGCCGCGGCCACCTGCTTGAGCAGGATGTCGATCAGCGCAAAACCGGCCCATACCGCCAGCAGCCAGCGCCAGCTGGCAGGCGTGGCGCTGGTTGTTCCACCATTGCGCGCGCTGACCCCGATGATCGCCAGCAGACCCAGCGCCAGCCCGGCCAGCTTCCAGCTGTTGGCCTGCTCGCCGAACAGCACGAATGCCGCGCCCAGCGAGATCAGCAGGGACAGCCGCTGGGCGACATCGCTGCGGACGATACCGGCCTCGCGCACCGCCCGTGCCAGCACCAGGAAAATGGCCGGCAGCGCCACCGCCAGCCCCAGCAGCGCCGGCCACGGTGTGTGTGCGCTGTGCAGCGATTGCAGCGAGGGCTGCAGCACCAGCAGCGACAGCCCGCTGGCCGCCAGATAGTTCCAGGTCACCGCCTGGGCGATATCGATACCGCGGCGCGGCGCCAGTTTCAGTACCACCGAAACCAGCACGCTGCAGATCACACTCAACATCAGGAAAAGCATCGGACGGGGCGACCGTGAAGGGCGTGGCGGTGAAGCCGCCGGGCGGGGCCGGTATTATGGACGCATGCAAACGCCCCCATTTCCCCACGAATCGGCGACGTTGGCCCTGGAAGGCCCGGCCGGGCCACTGGAAGTCGCCGTCGACCTGCCCGATGGCGACGTCACGCCGCGTCCGGTCATCGCTGTTATCTGCCACCCGCTGTCCATCGAAGGCGGCAGCATGCACAACAAGGTGGTGACCATGGCCGCGCGCGCGTTGCGCGAGCTGGGTATCACCACGGTGCGCTTCAATTTCCGCAGCGTCGGCGCCTCGGCCGGGACCTACGACAACGGTGTCGGCGAAACCGATGACTTGCGTGCAGTCGCCCACTGGGTGCGCAACCAGCGTCCGGACAGTGCCTTGTGGCTGGCCGGTTTCAGCTTCGGTGCCTATGTCTCGCTGCTGGCCACCGGTGCGCTGCAGCCGCAGGCCCTGATCTCGATCGCCCCGCCGGTCGGGCGTCGCACCTGGGATTTCAGCCAGGTGCAGCCGCCGGCCCACTGGCTGGTGGTGCAGGGTGATGCCGACGAGGTGGTCGACGCCCAGGCCGTCTACCAGTGGCTGGAGTCGCTGGACAACCCGCCACAACTGGTGCGCATGCCCGACACCTCGCATTTTTTCCATCGCAAGCTGATCGACCTGCGCGGCGCGATCCAGCATGAAGTGCGGCGCTGGCTGCCCGACGACAGCAACTGAGCATGGACGCCATGACTCCCTCGCAGCGCTACGCCGCCGGCGTGGCCCGCAGCGACTGGCGCGATGACGTGGCCCAGCACGCGGCCCTGGCCGAACTGGACCGCATCCACGAGGCCATTGTCGATTCGGCGCAGGATGGCTGGCTGGACCGCCTGTCCGCCTTCTGGAAGAAGCCCGAGCCGGTCAAGGGCCTGTATTTCTGGGGCGGCGTCGGCCGCGGCAAGACCTTCCTGGTGGACCTGTTCTACGACGGCCTGCCGATCCGGGAAAAGTACCGCACCCACTTCCACCGTTTCATGCGCGGCATCCACGAGCAGCTGCGCGAGCACCAGGGCCAGAGTGATCCGCTGGCCAGGATCGCCCAGCAGTGGCGCAGCCAGCTGCGTGTGCTGGTGCTGGACGAGTTCTTCGTCACCGACATCGGCGATGCGATGCTGCTGGCGCGGCTGCTGGAGCGGCTGTTCGCCGAGGGCGTGACGCTGGTGACCACCTCCAACACGGCGGTGACCAACCTGTACCTCAACGGGCTGCAGCGCGAGAGCTTCCTGCCGGCCATCGCGCTGCTGGAAAAGCACTGCGTGGAGCTGTACGCCGAAGGCACCGAGGACTACCGGATGCGCGCGCTGACCCGGTCGCCGGTGTACCGCGCGCCGCTGGCGGCCGACAGCGATGCGTGGCTGGGCGGCCGCTGGAAGGAGCTGTCCGGTGCCGAGGACGCACGCGCCGGCAACATCCAGATCGAAGGCCGCAAGATTCCGGTGCGTGGTCGCGGCAAGAGCATCGTCTGGTTCGACTTCGCCGCCCTGTGCGAGGGTCCGCGCGGGCCCTCGGACTACATCGAGATCGCGCGCGAGTTCAACACCGTGCTGCTGGGCGGCATTCCGCACTTCGACCGCATGAACGAGGATGCCGCGCGACGCTTCGTCAACCTGATCGACGAGCTGTACGACCGCCAGGTCAACCTGGTCTGCACCGCGCAGGACCCGCCGCCGCTGCTGTATTCGGGCACCCGTCTGGCCGGGGCGTTCGAGCGCACCGCCAGCCGTCTGATCGAAATGCAGAGCGCCGAGTACCTGGGCACCGAACACCGCAACTGAACCCTCTCCCCGGACGCGCGGCCGCGCGTCCGGGGATTGACCCCGTTGCGCCTGCCCGTGCGTTTGCTGTCTCCGTCTGCCGCCCCGCGCGGCCAATCCGCCCACAGGCGTACGGAGGTCCCATGAAGCAGGCAACAGGCAGTGCACGGCAGCTGCCGGTGAAGTCGCTGGCGTTTGCGTTGACGTTGCTGGCGGGTCTGCCGGCCACTGCCGGCGAGCCGGTATGGCCGGACCCGGCGGCAACTGCGGAAACCGCACTGCAGGCGCCCACGCCCAAACGTGAGCGGCAGACGCGTCCGAACTTTCGCGCTCCGGCGGCCACGGTCTGCAGC
>NZ_BAZI01000239.1 GCF_001310775.1 Stenotrophomonas pictorum JCM 9942 | reverse complement strand
AGCGCACAGGTGGCGGCGCCGGCCGGTGCCGTTCCGCGCAGCGGCGGCGGGCATCGTTCATCTGTGTATGCGCGTTGCCGTGCTCGCGGGTGATCGCCTGACGCAGGGTGCCCATGCGCGTGCGCAAGGCCTGTGTACGCTGCGGGTCGGTGGTGGCGGTCAACTGGTCGTTCAACGTGGACAGCTGTTGCTGCAGCACGCTCACGCGGTCGTTGGAAGGTCCATAGATCGACGCGGTGACGTTGGCGATGCAGCTGCGCTCAGCGGCGCGTGCGGCTTCCTGCTCGGTGGCCGACGTGGTGGAGGCGGGTGTGGCGGGCTGTACTTCGCCCGTTGCGGCGGCTTCCGTTGTCGGAGCCGGGCCCGACGGCGCTGCGGGCGGCTCATCGCGCAGCTTCATCGGTTGCGCCTGGCATCGCAGGGAGACTCCGAATAGGCCGTTTCCCCGGATTTCCCTTTGCACTTGTAGACCTGCGCCGCAGCGCTGGCCGGAAGCAGGAGTAACAACAATGTCAGCACGATCACGGGCATGGTGGTCAACGGCGTCTTGAGAGCGGCAGGTGCCGAGGGGAAGAGTGGGGGGCGGAGCGGGACGCCCACTCGGCGCGTCCGTGATCGCGGCAGCAGGTGGACTACCTGGTGCGACGGACCTTGGCGCGGGTGTTCAGGCCATCGACCTGCAGGTACCAGACATTCATCAGTCCGGGGGTGATGCGCACCGTGGGTGCCTGCTTGCGGATGCCGCCGGCACTGGTGTCATCGGTCTGTTCCCAGACCTGGCCGTTGTCCAGGGTGTATTGGCGGCCTTTGCCGAAGCCCCGGAACTCGCCTTCGAGCTGCGCCTGGATCGGCTCGTTCGAGCCGAAGGCCAGAAAGCCGCGGTTTTTCACGATCACTTCCTGGCGGCCCTCTTCGCGGGCGCTTTCCAAGGCCGAGGCGGCGGCCTGTTCAACCTTGCCCTGCAACCAGTTGTTCAACGCGTTGAGCTCGTCCGCGCTGAGCTTGTCCAGGCCAGCGGCCCTGAACTCGGCGGCGGACATCTGCTGCTGCAGGTCACCTTGGACCAGGCGCTGGGCGTGGGCGGAAAACAGCGGGACCAGCGACAGCGCGGTCACGGCAAACAGAACGGACAGGCGGGGCAGCTTCATGGACGATTGTTCCCGGAGAGGGTTGGGCGCTAGTGTAGGGGGAACTGCCCGTAATTGACTGCTGTGAACCGTTCCTCCTCCCTTGGCCTGGATGCGCTGCTGCAGCGCCCCTCCACCAGTGCGCTGGCCGCGCCCCTGCGACAGGCGCTGCTGGAACTCTGGCAGCAGCCCGATATCCCCACCGAGCCCCGCCTGCCATGGCCGGTACTGGGCGACACCCTGGATGCGCTGGCACTGCTCTCGGCCGATGAGGCGGTGATCATCGCTGCGCTGCTGTTCGATCTGCCGGGCCTGCGCGCGCAACTGGCGGCGTTGCCGCTGGGAGCCTCGGCGGCGGCAGTCAACGGCCTGCTGGAAGGACAGGATGCCGCCGACCAGGTCTGGGCGCTGCACGCCGGTCGCGATGCCGGACGCAACAGCGAGGGCCTGCGCCGGCTGCTGCTGTCGATCATCCACGACCTGCGCGTGGTGCCGATCCTGCTGTCGCGGCAGCTGGCGTGCATGCGCGCGGCCGACAAATTGCCCGATGCGCAACGGCGTGCGCTGGCGCAGCTGACTCGAGACATCCACGCGCCACTGGCCAACCGCCTGGGTATCTGGCAGCTGAAGTGGGAGCTGGAGGACCTGGCGTTCCGTTTCCTCGATCCGGAAACCTATCGGCATATCGCGCGCGAGGTGGATGAAACCCGCATCGCGCGCGAGCGCTACGTCGAGACGGTCAAGAAGAAGCTGTCGGCGGCACTGGCCGAGCAGGGCATCGCCGCCGAAGTCAGCGGGCGGCCGAAACACATCTACAGCATCTGGCGGAAGATGCAGAAAAAGCAGCTGGCCTTCGAGCAGCTGTACGACCTGCGTGCGGTACGGGTGATGGTCGACGATGTGGGCGCCTGCTATGCCACCCTGGGCGTGGTGCACGCGTTGTGGACGCCGATTCCCAGCGAGTTCGACGACTACATCGCCCGGCCCAAGGCCAACGACTACCGCTCGCTGCACACCGCGGTGATCGGCCCGGAAGGGCGCACCATCGAGGTGCAGATCCGTACCCACGAGATGCATGCGCAGGCCGAGCTGGGCGTGGCCGCGCACTGGAAGTACAAGGAAGGCGGCAAGGGCGCGGAGAAGGCATTCGACCGCAAGATCACCTGGATGCGGCAGCTGCTGGAGCAGGCGCAGGATGCGGCCCATCCGGAGGATCTGGCCGGCGCGCTGGATGCGGAGCTGATCGAGGACCGGGTGTACGCGCTGAGCCCCAAGGGCGAGGTGATGGATCTGCCGGCCGGAGCGACGCCGCTTGATTTCGCCTACCACGTGCACACCATGGTCGGACACCGCTGCCGCGGCGCCAAGGTCAACGGCCGCATCGTGCCGTTGACCTATCGGCTGCGCAGCGGCGACCGGGTGGAGATCCTGACCGGCAAGGAGGCCGATCCGCGCCGCGACTGGCTGCTGGCGTCCAATGGCTATCTGGCCAGCAACCGCTCGCGCGAGAAGGTGCGTGGCTGGTTCCACAAGCTCGATCGGGCCCGCAACGTGCAGGCCGGCCGCGAACTGCTGGACAAGGAACTCAAACGCCTTGGCCTGCAGCAGGCGGATCTGATGGTGGCGGCGAAGAAGTTCCATGCCGACAGCGTGGAGGATCTTTACATCCAGGTGGCGCTGGGTGACACCGGCCCCAGCCAGGTCAGTCGGGCGTTGCTGGAGGCCGAGCGGGCGGCATCGCAGCCGGCGGTGCCGGTCATGCCGCGCCCGACCGCACGCCGCGACAGCTTGGCAAATCCGACTTCACCGTACAGGGCGTGGGCAACCTGCTGGTGCAGCTGGCGCGGTGCTGCCAGCCGGTGGCCGGCGAGCCGATTGCCGGCTATCTCACCCAGAGCCGCGGTGTCACTGTGCATCGTATGGATTGCGCGGCGTTGGCACGCTTGAGTGGCGCGCATCCGGAGCGGGTGTTGCCGGTGGAGTGGGGTCGCGCCGGTTCCGGTTATGAGGTTGATGTGCTGGTACGGGCGGCCGATCGCCGCTGGCTGCTCAAAGACATCACCAACCTGATCGCGCAGGAAGATGCCTACGTGCTCAACATCAACAGCGACAACGTGCGCGACAGTGGCCGGATACAGCTGCGCCTGCGACTGAAGGTCAGTGATTACGGCCAGTTGTCCACCCTGCTCGGCAAGCTCGATGCGTTGCCGGGAGTGAGCGAGGCGCGCCGACTGGGTTGAAGCAAGCTCAAGCCGGTAAGCTGATCGGATGGGAAACAGTTGGCAACGCTGCAGGGAGTGGTCGGGAACCGTTGGCGACCGGTTGCGGCTGTACGTGCGCTGGTGGGTGGCCCGTGGCTGGAGCAGCCCGCGTGCTTGGCGTTCGATCACGGTGGGCGTGGCGGTACTGGCGCTGCTGCTGATGCTCGTGCGGCAACCGTTGGCCGACTGGCTGTGGCCGGAAACGAAAATCCAGCAGTTGCTCGATGAAGGTGAACGCGCGCTGGCCGAAGGCCGTCTGAGCGCGCCTGATGGCAGCGGCGCACGTGAACGCTTCCAGGCCGCCGCCGCCTTGGATCCGGACCGTCGCGATGTCCAGGACGCGCTGGGGCGCACCGGACAGGCGGCATTGCAGCAGGCCCGGCATCACCTCGCCGCAGGCGACTATGACGCAGCCCGATCGGCACTGGCGCTGGCGCGGCAACTGCAGTTGCCGGAGAGGGAGATCGAAACAATCGCCACCGCGTTGCAGCGTGTGAAGCACGATGGCGGCGGCGTGGAGCGGTTGTTGCAGCAGGCGCAGGCCGCGCAAGCGCAGGGGCGGCTGGATGAGGGCCCGGACAGTGCCTTGCCGCTGTATCAACAGGTGTTGGCAATCCAGCCTGACCGGATGCAGGCGCTGGAAGGACGCGAGGATGCGCTTTCGGATCTGCTGCTGCAGGCCAAGTATCTGGCCCGCCAAGGCAAGGTGGAGGATGCCGCGCAGCGGTTGTACCGGGTGGAGGAATTCGATCCGGGGCACTACGACCTGCCCTCGGCGCGTGCGGTGCTCAGCGGTGCCCTGGAGCAGGCCCGGCGCAAAGCCGAACGCGATTTCGCGCGCGGGCGTCTACAGGCGGCGGCCGCA
>NZ_BAZI01000238.1 GCF_001310775.1 Stenotrophomonas pictorum JCM 9942 | reverse complement strand
GCCAAGCTGTCGCTGCTGATGGCGGCGCTGTCCATTGTCTGGAGCCTGCTGCAGCTGCTGGCCGTCGGCCTGCTGCAACACCTGGACGTGGCCGGCTGGCTGCAGCAGCAGGCCCTCCCGATTCCGGCAGCGGTGCAGTGGGCCGCGCAGCACCTGCTGGGCCTGTCACTGTTGCTGCTGCTGGCATCGCTGGCGTTTCTGGGGGTGTCCTGGGGTCTGCTCAAACGCCGCGAGTGGGGCCGCATCGGGTTCATCGTGTTTGCGCTGCTGGTGGCAGTGGCCAATTTCGCCTTCCTGCCGCTGGTCCAGGACATGTTCAACAGCATGTACCTGATCATGCCGGCCGAGCTGCTCGATTCACCGCAAGGCCAGGAGCTGCGTGCACAACTGCGCCTGAGCCAGTGGACCACCCTGCTGACCGCTGCCGTCACCGCCGTGGCCATCGCCGTGCTGCATGGCTGGCTGGTGATCAAGCTGCAGCGTGGGGACGTCCGCAGGCAGTTCCACTGAGCGCGGCAGCGGCACGATACCGGCAACCCCCGCAGCACGCCGCCGCTCCGTACCCGCCCGGCACGGCGGCAGCGCAGGCCTGCGCTAAAGTACGCACATGAATGAATTCGACCGCGTACGCGACTACCTGACCGGCCTGCAGGACCGCATCTGCAGCACCATTGAACAGGCCGATGGCCAGGCGCGCTTCATTGAAGACCGCTGGCAGCGCGCCGAAGGCGGCGGTCGCCCCCAGCTTCCTGCCTCCAGCGACACTGGCCCATCCCTGGGCGGCGGTGGCCGCACCCGCATCCTGCGCGAAGGTGCGGTGTTCGAGCAGGCCGGTATCGGTTTTTCCGATGTCGCCGGCACCCGCCTGCCGCCGTCGGCCTCGGCCAACCGCCCGGAACTGGCCGGCGCCTCCTGGCGCGCGTGCGGCGTGTCGCTGGTGTTCCATCCGCGCAACCCGTACCTGCCCACCACCCACGCCAATGTGCGCTATTTCCACGCCGAGCGTGATGGGCAGAAGGTCGCCGCATGGTTCGGCGGCGGCTTCGACCTGACCCCGTTCTACCCGTTCGACGAAGACGTGCACCACTGGCACACGGTCGCGCGCGACCTGTGCAAACCCTACGGCGCGGAGCGCTACGAGCAGCACAAGCGCTGGTGCGACGACTACTTCTTCCTCAAGCACCGCAATGAGACACGCGGCATCGGCGGCCTGTTCTTCGACGACCTGCATGACGATTTCGACACCGACTTCGCCTATCTGCGCGCGGTCGGCGACGGTTTCCTCGATGCCTATCTGCCGATCGTGGAGCGGCGCAAGCACACGCCTTATGGCGAGCGCGAACGCGAGTTCCAGCTGTACCGGCGCGGCCGCTATGTCGAGTTCAACCTGGTCTACGACCGCGGCACGCTGTTCGGCCTGCAGAGCGGCGGCCGCAGTGAAAGCATCCTGATGAGCCTGCCGCCACGGGTACGCTGGGAGTACGGCTTCCAGCCGGAGCCCGGCAGCGATGAAGCGCGCCTGGCAGACTATCTGGTGCCACGCGACTGGCTGGGCGCCTGACCGTCAACGCGACTCCGGGCGCTGGATGATGGCGATACGGCCGTTGGTTTCCAGCAGCGCCACTTCGACATCCTCCAGCGCCGCGCAACCGGCCTCACGCATGGCATGCTCGAAATCGGCCTTGCTGACCAGCTCGCGCCTGAGCACGCCCCGCAGTACCCGGCCATGGCGGGCCAGCACCACCGGCTCGCCTTCGATCACCTTTTCCGCCCATGGACTGCGCGCGCTGATCCAGCCCACCACATAATTCAATGCGATCAGCGTGGCCGCCAGCAGCAGCCCGCCACCGAGCGAGGTGTCCTGGCCCAGCAACGCGTTCTGCACCGCATTGCCCAGCAGCACGATCAGCAGCATGTCGAACGGTGTGAACTGGCCCAGCGCGCGTTTTCCGGCCAGACGCACCATCACCAGCACCACGGCATAGACGATCACCGCGCGCAGCACGAATTCCCACCACGGCATCGCCAGTGCGAACAACTCGGACATCTCCCCGACTCCCACGACACGTTGGCCGTCGATGCTCGCGTAGCGGCAATCAACGGCATGCGAGGGCGTGATGCCCCAAATAAAAAGCCCCGCCGACCAGGGGGGGGTCGACGGGGCCGGGGAGCGGGCATTTGGGGAGTAATCCCCGCTCCGAGATCTGCTCCAGGGGATGGGAGAGATCCGCGACAGACATTGCGTCTGCCGGGGACTATATGAGCATTCCCAACATTGATGGTTCGTGAAGAATTGCGCTGAAAACCGTGGTGATTAAGGGGTTATTCATCCGAAAACGCCTTGGCGAAAAGTGAATGCGTCGCACGATATGCAACGTTCCATTCGCATCACCAAATCACCCCACTCAGCGCCCAATCCGCAGGTCAGTGCGCCTCATCCCAGTTGTCGCCGATCCCGCAATCCACCACCAGCGGCACGCGCAGACTGGCCGCCGCACACATCCGTGCCACCACTTCGCTGCGCAGCGTGTCGATGAAATCGGCATCGGCCTCGAATACCAATTCATCGTGGACCTGCAGGATCATCAGCGCGCGCTCGCGATGATCGGCCAGCCACGCATCCACACTGACCATCGCCCGCTTGATGATGTCCGCCGCGGTGCCCTGCATCGGTGCATTGATCGCGGCGCGCTCGGCGCCGGCACGCAGGCCCTGGTTGCGGGCGTGGATATCGTTCAGGTACAGCCGGCGACCGAACAGCGTCTCCACATAACCCTGTTCACGTGCCTGCACGCGCATGCGCTCCATGAAGTCGCGGACCGCCGGATACCGGCTGAAATACAGCGACACATAATCCTGCGCCTGGCCGCGATCGATGCCCAGGTTCTTGGCCAGCCCAAACGCACTCATGCCGTACATCAGACCGAAGTTGATCGCCTTGGCGGCGCGGCGCTCGTTGGCGGTCACTTCGTCCAGCGCGCGACCGAACACTTCAGCCGCCGTCGCGCGGTGCACGTCGGCGCCCTGCTCGAACGCACGCACCAGACCCGGATCCTCGGAGAGGTGGGCCATGATCCGCAGCTCGATCTGCGAGTAGTCGCAGGCCATCAGCTTGCGTCCCGGCGGCGCGACAAAGGCCTTGCGGATACGACGGCCGTCATCGGTGCGCACCGGGATGTTCTGCAGGTTGGGATCGGACGAGGACAGGCGGCCGGTCGCCGCACCGGACTGGTGGTAGCTGGTGTGGACGCGGCCGGTCTGCGGATTGACCATTTCCGGCAGCTTGTCGGTGTAGGTGCTGCGCAGCTTGGCCAGCCCGCGGTATTCCAGGATCACCCGCGGCAGCTCGTGCTGCTCGGCGATCGCTTCGAGTGCTTCTTCGTTGGTGGACGGTTGGCCCTTGGGGGTTTTCACCAGCGCCGGCAGGCCCAACTCGTCGAACAGCACGGCCTGCAGCTGCTTGGGCGAATCCAGGTTGAAAGTATGGCCGGCCAGCTCGGTGGCCTTCTGCTGCGCGGCCAGCATGCGGGCGGACAGGTCACTGCTCTGCCGCTTCAGTTCGACCGCGTCGATGCGCACGCCATTGGCCTCGATCCGCGCCAGCACCGGCACCAGCGGCATCTCGATCTGGCGGTAGACCTTTTCCAGCGCCGGTTCAGCCGCCAGCTGTGGCGCCAGCACCCGGTGCAGGCGCAGGGTGATATCGGCATCTTCGGCGGCATAGCTGCCGGCCTCGTCGATACCGACCTGCGCGAAGGAGATCTGCTTGACCCCCTTGCCAGCCACCTCCTCGAACTTGGTGGTGGTGTAACCCAGGTAGCGCTGCGCCAGCGAATCCATGTCGTGGCGGGTGGCGGTGGAGTTGAGCACGAAACTTTCCAGCATCGTGTCGTCGGCATAACCCTGCACATCGACACCGTGACGGCGCAGCACGTGAATGTCGTACTTGCCGTGCTGGCCGAGCTTCTTCTTGCTGGCGTCTTCCAGCAGCGGCTTGAGCGCATCCAGCACCTGCTGCATCGGCAGCTGCGCCGGCGCCCCCGGATAGAGGTGGCCGACCGGAATATACGCGCCCTTGCCAACCTCCACCGCCAGGCTGATACCGACCAGGTTGGCGCGCATCGCGTCCAGCGCGTCGGTCTCGGTATCGAAGGCGAATTCGTCGGCGGCCTGCAGACGTTGGACCCAGGCCTGCAGCTGTTCCGTGGTGAACACCGTCTCGTACTCGCCCTTGGCCGCCATGGCCGGATCCAGCCGC
>NZ_BAZI01000237.1 GCF_001310775.1 Stenotrophomonas pictorum JCM 9942 | reverse complement strand
CGGCGGCGCGCTGGGGGCCGGGCACATCGGTACCCTGCGCGCCCTGGGCGAAGCCGGCGTTGAACTGGACATCATCGGCGGCACCTCGATCGGCTCGGTGGTTGCCCACGCCTACGCGGCCGGCGACGACGCCCATGCGATGCTGGCCGACTACGAGCATTTCTTCATCAAGCGCAAGGCGCTGGGGCGCTTCACCCTGCCCTGGTACAGCCTGCTCGATCACCGCCATCTGGATGCCTGCATGCAGGACCAGCTGGGTGATTCACGCCTGGAAGACCTGCCACTGAACTTCTTCGCGGTCGGCGCCAACCTCTCCACCAACGAACTGGAGGTGGTGCGACACGGGCTGTCCCGGCACGCGCTGCGCATTTCCACCGCGATCCCGGTGGCGTTGCCGCCATGGATCAACGCGCAGGGCCAGGTGCTGGTCGATGGCGGGGTCATGAACAACGTGCCGATCTCGGTGATGCGCGCGATCAAGAGCGGTCCGAACATGGTCTCGATGCTCTCTCCGGGCAACGAGTGGCAGGTCAAGAGCGCCTATGAGCGCGTGCCCTCGCGGCTGGCGCTGGCCTGGCAGCTGCTGCGCAGGCAGCGCAGGGACGATGACTTCCCGCGTCTGGGCGAAGTGGCGGCACGTTCGATGCAGATCACCTCCGGGCGCATGCTGCGCGGCACCGGGCTGGGCAGCGACCTGCTGCTCAAACCGCCGGCCGTGCCGGGCATGGGGTTGCTGAACTTCAAACTCGGCCGCGCGCAGGAACAGGCCGGTTACGAGTACACGCGCCGCTTCCTGGACAAGGCCGGTGGCCTGGAAGGCATCCAAGCCTGGCAGCGCGGTGAAGTCATGCCCGAATTCGAGGACTGACCGCCCTCAGGGCAGTGGCCCGAACAACAGCAGCCCACCCAGCCACAACGCCTTGCACAGCACGTGCAGCAGCTGGTCCCGGTTGTAGCTGATACGGCGGCCACACTTGAGGTCGTCGATCAGCCAATGGCTGGCCGTCTCCAGCACGCCCAGCAGCAGACTGCCGGTGATCAGCGCGACCGCGCCGCCGTGGATCACCGCATGTGCGCCCAGCGCCTGGTACCACGGCACACCCTGCATCGGCGAAAAGCGGCTCTTGGCTCGGGCCAGGAATTCGCCCTGCAACGGGTAATCGGCCACCGCATGGCCGAGGATCAACAGCAGGAACGTCTGGAGGATGTCGTAGGGGGCCATCTGCGCACACGGCTCGGGCTAGGTCTGGAGTCTGGCACTACTTGGCGGTGGCAGTGAAGATGCCATCCCACTGCGCCGGCGGTTGAGCCCGCAACTGCTCGAGCCGGTCCGCATACCGGTCATGCAATGCAGCCAGCGAGGCGGCGACGGGGAATTCGCGCAGCACCTGCAACGCCAAAGCGGCCGCATCGAACTCGGCCGCACGGTACCGCGCCAGCATCTGCGCATGCGCCTGCGCGTACTGCTGGAATGCCGGGTCGGCAACCAGGTCGGCATTTCCCAGCAGCGCATGCAACACCACCGGCTCACTGCGCCCCACCACCCGGACCCGGTCGACTTCGATGAAGGCCAGATCGGTGGCCTGCATTTTCACCGCCCCGGTGACCAGCACCGTGACGCCGTAGAACTTGGTCAACCCCTCCACGCGCGAGGCCAGATTGACTGTGTCGCCGATGGCCGAATAGGAAAAGCGTTGTTGCGAACCGAGATTGCCGACGCAGGCCTCGCCGGTATTCAGTCCGATCCCGATGCGGATCGCCCCGCCACTTTCACGGTTGAGCGCATCCACCGCGGCCACCATGCCCAGTGCCGCCAGGCACGCCTTGCGCGGATGCGCGGCGATATCCACCGGTGCGTTCCAGAACGCCATGATCGCATCGCCGATGTACTTGTCGATGGTGGCCTCATGGGCCAGCAGCACATCGGTCATCGGCGTGAGATAGCGGTTGAGCAGCGAGGTGAGTGCGTCAGGCGACAGGTTTTCCGACAGCGCGGTGAAGCCACGGATATCGGAGAACAGCACGGTGATCGGGCGGCTCTCGCCACCCAGCTTCAACGCCTGGGCGTCGTGCGAGAGCCGCTCCACCAGCGCCGGCGACAGGTATCGCCCGAACGCCGAGCGCACGAAGCGCTTTTCCCGGTTGCCGATGAACAGCAACGTCGGCAGCAGGGTCAGGAACACCGCCAACAGACACAACACGGCCGGCAGCGGATCCAGCAGCCAGGCGTGCCGGCGGTACGCCCACCATGCGCCGCCGAGCACCGCGACCAGCAATCCCAGCAACACCGCCGAAGACAGCAGCGGACGACTGCCGTTGAGTACCAGCAACAACAGCAGCGTGCCCAGCACCGCCACCAGCACCTCGGCACCGCGCGCCCAGTCCGGGCGCTGCAGGAACTGCTGGTTCAAGGCCTGGTCGATCAGCTCGGCATGCACGTTGACACCCGGCGCGGCCGACGCCAGCGGAGTGGCGACGATATCGCGCAGACCGATCGCCGAGGTTCCCACCAGCACGATGCGCCCCTCCACCTTGGCCGCCAACCTCGCCGCGTCGGACTGCAGCAGCTGCCATGCCGGAATCACGCTCATGTGCGGCATGCCCGAGTAATGCAGGCGCAGATGCCCATGCCCGGAGGCCGGCAACTCCAGCGCGCCCACTTTCACCGACATCAGCGCCAGCGGCCCGCCGCCGCGTTCGCCACTGGCATCGGTGGAACGCAATACCAGGCCCGACGCACCCTGCGCCACGCGCAGCGCCTCCACGCCGAGACCGGGATACAGCTGGCCCGCGGCCGCGGTCACCAGCGGCATCGAACGGATGATGTTGTCGTGGGCCGGCGGAAACGAAAAACTGCCAAGGCCGCTGGCGGCCGCGGTCAGCACCGGCAGATTGGACAGGCCGCCCCGGACGGCCGGCAGGTACTGACGCGGATCGGTCCCGGCAAAGGACAGCCCGGCCAGCGGCGGTGGCAGCTCACGGCCGACTTCATCGGCCGGCGCCACTCCCATCACCACCGGATGACGGACGATGGTCGCGGCGAACAGCGCATCGTTGTCCAGCGCCAGCTGCGGCGGCAGGCGGATATCCAGCCCCTGCGCGCGCAACCGCTGCAGCTGTGGCCCCAGCGAGGTGCGATCGGGTTCGGTGAACACCATGTCAAAAGCGATGGCGGCCGCGCCCAGCTGACCGGCGGTGTCGACCAGCTGCCCGATCTGGTCGCGCGGCCACGGCCATTGGCCGACCCGCTGCAGCGAGGCCTCATCGATATCCACCACGACCACGCCCGGATCGGCCGAAGCCGTGCGCGGCGCGCTGCGCTGGAAGGCATCGAACAGCAGGTCCGACAGTCGCGCCAGGCCATCGCGCAGCACCACGTCCGCCACCAGCGTCAGCAGCAGTACCAGCACACCGGCGAAGAGCAGCCGGGCCTTGCCCGGGCGCAGCGGCCGCGCGTTTGCCGTTCTGGTCATCGACCGCCGCTCACTTGGCAGCGCCGGCATCACGGTTACCGCCGAAAATACCGCTGGCCGACCATTCGCCCTCCTCGACCTGGAAGGTGCCGAACATCGCCGCAGCCTTGTCCTCGCCATCGCTGGCGAAACCGGCGCTGTAGCCGCCACTGAGCGAACTGTTCTGGTCGTCCATCAGGCTTCCCGCAAAGGCGCCATCGGGTGTGCCCGGCAATGCCATGTTGTTGATATCCAGATTGCTGTCGCCAAAGGTGCGTCCATCGAAGTTGCTGATCTGGAGGCTGCCGGTGCCCGTGGCGAAATCCACGGTCGCGCTGAAGTCGCCCCGGACGGTACGGGTATCGGAGACGCCATCGCTCACCGCTCCGAGCGCATGGCCGCTGTAGCTGGCGACGATATCGGTGGGCAGCTGCGCAGCGGGAGTGACGTTGCCCACGATCCAGTAGCCGTGCTCGGCGCTGTACTCGGTGCCGTTGGCGGGCACGAACGCCTCCCAGTGGCCCCAGCTGAGGTAGTCGCAGTCACACAGCAACGCCGGTTCGACCGCCACCTGCAGGGTGCCGTAGCTGTTGCTGGCGCCGTACTCGGTGTTGGACACGTACTGGCCATCGACGACCTCGTAGGCCGCACCCTCCCACTGCATCGGCGCGATGCGCGCGGAGAACGTTCCGGCGGTCACATCGAAAACCAGCTGTGCGCTGCCGCCGAGGGCCGCACGGCCACCACTGAAGCTCGACGCGAAGCCACTGTACGTGCCTGTCAGCGTTTGCAACGGGGGCTCCGGCTCGGGCTCGGGCTCCGGCTCCGGCTCG
>NZ_BAZI01000236.1 GCF_001310775.1 Stenotrophomonas pictorum JCM 9942 | reverse complement strand
CCACCACGTGCCCAGCGCGTTGGCCAGCCATTGCAGATGCGCCGGCGCCAATCCGGTCACGAAGTGGTGCAATGCCGGAATCGCATGCACCAGGATGCCGCCGCCGACCAGGAACATCGCCGCGGTACCGGCGATGGACAGGCCGCGCATCAGCCACGGCGTGGCATACAGCAGCCCGCGTCCGAACGCGGCCAGCGTGCGGCCCTTGCCCAGCAGCCACATGCCCAGATCATCGAGTTTGACGATGCCAGCCACCAGGCCGTAGACGAACACGGTCATCGCCAGCGCGATCACCACCAGCGTGGTCACCTGCTGGCCGAACGGGGCAGTGGCCACCACCCCCAGCGACAGCACGATGATTTCGGCCGAGAGGATGAAGTCGGTGCGCACCGCCCCCTTGATCTTGTCCTTCTCCCAGGCCACCACGTCGGTCTTCTCGTCAGCCAGCGCGCGGGTCAGCTCGGCCTTGTGCGCGTCGTCCTCGTCCTTGGAGTGCAGGAACTTGTGCGCCAGCTTCTCCACGCCCTCAAAGCACAGGAAGGCGCCACCGATCATCATCAAGGGCGTGATCGCCCACGGCAGCCAGGCGCTGATGGCCAGCGCCGCCGGCACCAGGATCGCCTTGTTGACCAGCGAGCCCCTGGCCACCGCCCACACCACCGGCAACTCGCGGTTGGCGCTCACGCCGGTCACCTGCTGCGCGTTGAGCGCCAGATCGTCCCCCAGCACGCCGGCGGTCTTCTTGGCCGCCACCTTGGTCAACAGGGAAACGTCATCGAGCAGTGTGGCGATATCGTCGAGCAGGGCAAACAGGCTGGCTCCAGCCATGGGCACACCGTAGGAATGGGACAGGCGGCGATTTTCACCTATTCAGCGCCTGCCGCGCGTGAGGCCGTGCGTGTTCACCCCTCTACCACCCGGCGCCGGCCACACTGGCCCTCCCTTCTGCCCGGAACGCCTCCTTGACCGAGCCATCCAGCGATACCACCGCGACCACTATCGGCGGCATGAGCCGACGCCAGCAGATCGTGCGCCTGCTGGTGCGCTACCGGAACTCGGGGGTGTTTTCCGGCCTCCAGCTTGATGGCGAACTGCCGCGTCTGGACCGGATTCCCGCCACCGACAACCCCACCCAGTTCGTGGCCGATCTGGAGGCGCTCGGCACCACCTTCGTCAAACTCGGGCAGGTGCTGTCCACGCGGCCGGACATGATTCCGGCCGAGTATGTGACCGCCTTGGAGCGCATGCAGGAAAAAGTGGCGCCGATTCCGGCCGAACAGATCCGCGCGATCATCGAGGAAGACCTCGGCGCGCCGGTGGCCAAGCTGTTTGTCTGGTTCGACCCGGAACCGCTGGGCTGCGCTTCCATCGCCCAGGTGCATCGCGCCGAACTGCGTGATGGCCGCCAGGTGGCGGTGAAAGTGCAAAAGCCCGACGTGGCCGCGCAGCTGCGTTCGGATCTGTCGGTGTTGCGCAGCTTTGCCACCGCCGCCGACCACCTCACCCGGGTCGGCCGCAAAGTGCGCTTTTCCGACTGGCTGGACGAGTTCGCCAAGACCTTGCGCATGGAGCTGGATTACGAAACCGAAGCGGCCAATCTGGCCCGCTTCGGCCAGCATCTGGCGCCCTATCCGGAGCTGACGGTTCCCCAGCCGGTGTGGGACCTGTGCAGCCGCCGGGTGCTGACCATGGAGCTGGTGCAGGGCGTGCGGGTGGATGCCATTCCACAGGTGCGGCGCACCGAGCAGTCGATGGAGCCGCTGGCCGCGGCGCTGATCCGCGGCTACCTGGACCAGATCTTCGTCCATGGCGAGATCCACGCCGATCCGCATCCGGGCAATCTGCGCGTCACCCCCGAGGGACAACTGGCCATCTTCGATCTGGGCATGGTGGCGCATGTGCCGCCGCGGCTGCGCGAGCGCCTGCTCAAACTGCTGTTTGCCGCCATCGACGGCCGTGGCGAGGAAGTGGCCGATGAGATCATCAGCATCAGTACGCGGCTGGAGGATTACGACGAGGAGCGCTACCTGCGCGAGACCGGGCAGATGATCGCCCGCTACGCCGCCAATGGCACCATGTCCGAAGGCCATGTGGTGCTGGAAGTGGTGCGCATCGCCACCGCCAGCAACCTGCGCACCCCACCGGAGCTGACCCTGCTGGGCAAGGCGCTGCTGAATCTGGAAGGCGTGTGCCGCGTGCTCGCGCCGGCGATGAACACCCGGGGTGTGGTCGAAAAGCAGCTGCAGCATGTGATGCGCGCGCGCCTGAAAAAGTCGCTGTCGGTGGCCAATCTGGCCAGCGAGGCGATGGAGATGCAGCAGCTGCTGCGCAACGGGCCGCGGCGCCTGACCGACATCCTCAGCCTGGTCGCCGAGAACCGGCTGCAGATGAAGGTGACCGGGCTGGAAGAATCGCGGCTGATGGAGAACATCCAGAAGGTCGCCAACCGCATCGCCGCGGCCCTGATCACCGCCGCGCTGCTGCTGTCCTCGGTGCTGTTGATGCGGGTTCCCACGCGCGTGACGCTGTTCGGCTATCCGGCCTTCGCGATCCTGCTGTTCCTGGTGGCGGTGGTGATCGGTCTGGGGCTGATCCTCAGCGCCCTGCTGTTCGACCGGCGCACGCGGGCCCGTGCGCACGAGGAACGCGGACATCGCTGAGCCGGAATGACGCCGCCACCGCCACGCTCATGGCGCGGCGGCACGGCAAACTGTTGCGCCCAAAAAAAACATTCCAGTCAGGTTCGCGCAGGCACTCTGCTGACATCCCTCCGTCACATGCATGACACCGCATGATGGCAGGGAGCCTGCGGCCGCGGCCGTTGCCCTGTTCCACTCTCCACCTGACCGCATGCATTGGATCATCTGGCTCTATCTGGCGACACTTGTCGTCCTGCTGTTGTTGTCGCCCACTGGACTGCGCCTCAAGGCGGGACTGCTGTCCGTGCTGTTGCTGGCCTTGAGCAGCTGGTGGCTGATCGATCGGCTCAGTGGCGATGGCATCAACTCCGCCACGCTCTATCACCTGCGCAGCGATATGGAAGGTGCCGGTGTGGGGGATTTCGGCGCGTACATCGCCGGCTTCCTCGCCCTGGTACTGCTGTCGCTGACACCGCTGCTGTTGATGCGGATCAAACGCTTCCAGCGGAGGCGCGGCGGCGGGGCCGTGTTGACCGGATTCATCGCGCTGGTGATCGCCACGATGGCAAGCAGCCCGCTCTACACGGATGCGCGACGCATCTACCAGCAGATGCAACCGGTCGACTACAGCAGTGTCGCGCCCGAATACGTGGTGCCATCCCGGCCTTTGGCACGCACCCCGAATATCGTCTGGATCTATGGCGAAAGCCTGGAGCGCACCTATCTGGATGAGGCGGTGTTTCCCGGACTGATGCCCAACCTCCGGCGCCTCGCCGGCCAGGCGCTGGATGTGCGCAATATCGCCTCGGCCGACGGCAGCGGCTGGACCATCGCCGGGCTGGTGTCTTCAATGTGTGGGGTGCCGCTGACCACCGCACAGGGTGATGAGAACAGCATGGGCCGCATGGCCAGCTTCCTGCCCGAGGCGTTCTGTCTGGGCGACTATCTCAAGCAGCAGGGGTACCGCAACCATTACCTGGGGGGCGCCAACGGCCAGTTCGCGGCCAAAGCCGATTTCCTGTCCACGCACGGCTTCGACGAGGTGCGGGACCTGGCCTGGTTCCAGCAACAGGATATCGCCCAAAAGCATTTCTCCAACTGGGGCGTGCATGACGATGTGCTGCTCGATCACGCGTTCGAGCGCTTCATGGAGCTCTCACGCAACGGCCAGCCGTTCATGCTAACCGCACTGACCATGGACACCCATCATCCGGCCGGCCATCTGCCGGTGGCCTGCAGGAACCTGCGCTACCGCAGCGCGCTGGGCGATATCGGCCTGCTCCATGCCCTCCAGTGCAGCGACCGGCTGATTTCGCGGCTGGTCGATCGCATCCGCGCCAGCGCCTTTGCCGGGAACACGCTGGTGATCGTCGCCTCCGACCACCTGGCCATGCCCAACCACCTGAGCCATGTGCTGGAGAAGCAGACCCGCGAGAACCTGCTGTTGTTCCTCGGCCCGGATATCGCCCCGCGCCAGCTGCACAGCGATGCCGGCACCACGTTGGATTCGGGCGCCACCTTGCTGCAGCTGATCGATCCGGCGATCGACGCGATCGGCTTCGGGCGTTCGCTGGTCGCGCCACAGCGCGCGCCCAGCGCCAGTGTCGCGGCCTTGCACGGCGATGGCGACGGCTACACCCGCTACCG
>NZ_BAZI01000235.1 GCF_001310775.1 Stenotrophomonas pictorum JCM 9942 | reverse complement strand
CCCACCCCGTCCCACGGCTTGCCCGATCACCCTCACCCGCTGCCCCGGTGAGGGTGACCTGACTGGGATGCGTCACTCCATGCCATGTCCTCGCAGCGGACTCATCGCCCCATCGGCAACGCCGCGCAACGCCGCGCAACGCAGGACGGTGCCGTGTCAGCCGGTCACCGCCGCACCACGCCCCGTCATCGACCGCTAACAAAATGGTGACATTCCGTTCAGTAGCATGATGATCGTCGCGCCAATTCCAGTGGCCCTACTCCGGGCTCGCCTGCAGCGCCTTGCCGCGCCTGCCCGCGGAGAACCCCCTGCTGCGCAGATACCGGCTCAGCTCCCTTCAATCCCCTTTGACTGGAGAAGCTCCTTTATGGTGTTTCGTGTCTCCATCGCACTGGTTGCCCTGCTGGTGCTCATCGCCGGTATCGCACCCGGTCCGTTCAACGAGGTGGTGCAGACCGCGCTGACCGAGGTGGTACGCGGCGCCGGCTGGCTGTATCTGCTGATCGTGTTTCTGACGCTGCTGTTCCTGCTGTATCTGCCTTCGGCCGACTGGGCAACCTGCGCATCGGCGGCGAGGATGCCGAACCGGATTTCTCCCGCGCCAGCTGGCTGTCGATGCTGTTTGCCGCCGGCATGGGAATCGGCCTGGTGTTCTGGGGTGCCGCCGAGCCGATCTCGCACTTCGTTACTCCGCCCGAGGGCCTGCCACCGCAAAGCATGGACGCGGCGCGCGCTTCGATGCGCTATGCGTTCTTCCACTGGGGCCTGCACCCGTGGGCAATCTATGCGCTGATCGGGCTGGCGATGGCCTGGTTCCAGTACAACCGCAATGGACGGGGACTGATCAGCGACATGCTGCAACCGGTCATCGGACATCATCACCGCGGCTGGTTCGGCAAGCTGGTGAACATCACCGCTGTGGTGGCCACCGCCATCGGCGTAGCCACGACACTGGGCTTTGGCACCATCCAGATCGCCGCCGGCCTGCAACGGGTGTTCGGGGTGAGTGCCGGCGTCCCATTGCAACTGACCGTGATAGTGGTGGCGTTCGTGCTGTACATGGCCTCCACCGCCAGCGGCGTGGAACGGGGCATCAAGTGGCTGTCCAACTTCAACCTCGCCCTGGCGGCGGTGCTGCTGCTCGGCCCCACCGGCTTCATCTTCGATACGTTCACCACCACGCTGGGCTCCTATCTGAACCAGCTGGTGACAATGAGCCTGCGCATGTCGCCCTTCTCCGGCAGCACCTGGGTGGCGGACTGGACGATCTTCTATTGGGCGTGGTGGATCGCATGGGCGCCTTTCGTCGGCTCGTTCATCGCGCGCGTTTCACGGGGTCGCAGCGTGCGGGAATTCGTGGTGGGCGTGGTGCTGGCTCCCACGCTGCTCGGCTTCCTGTGGTTCTCCGTGTTCGGTGGAACCGCACTGTGGTCGCAGCTGTTCGGTCATGCCGATCTGGTACAGGCATTGGGCAACGGCTATGAGACGGTGCTGTTCACGATGTTCGACAGCCTGCCCGCCTCACTGCTTCTTTCCGTCCTTGCGCTGGTACTGCTGACCATCTTTTTCGTTACCTCGGCCGATTCGGCGGTCCTGGTGCTGGCCAGCATGTCCATTGACGAAGCCGGCGACCCGCCGCTGTCGCGCAAACTGGTCTGGGGCGTGGCCGTTGCGCTCATCGCCGCAGTCCTACTGCTGGCCGGCGGACTGGACGCATTGCAAAGCATGATCACCATCGCGGCGCTGCCCTTCGCATTGCTGATGGTGCTGGTGATGGTGTCGCTGTACCGGGTACTGGATGCCGAACACCACCGGCAGCGCCGCCTGGCACAGCGCACCCGGCACATCATCGAGGCATGGATAGAACGCGAACAGATGGCCCAGGAGGACGCCCGGGCCAAGGCGGAACGCACCGTGGGCGGTGATTGAGCGGCGCCCACACCTGGGCGGTGCGTGCCATCGCTGAGCAAAGCGGCCCGCCGCTTTCCGTCCGGGAACGCAGGGCGGCGGATCAGTGACACGCATGGCCTGCGTGTCTGCGAGGACAGCCCCCAAGCGCGCTTGCCTGCGCTGCCGTCAGTCCCGCCCGTTGCCGGCGGCGGCCTTCCCAGCCGGACTCAGTAGCCAGCCGCCTGCCCGTCCTTGCGGCTCTCCGATGCGCCGTAATACACCCCGCTGTCCGGGTCACGCAGGATCGCCTGATAGCCACCATAGGGACCGTCGGCGAATACCACCCGGTGGCCTTTGCGCATCAGCGCGCGGATGGTTTCGTACGGGAACCCGGTTTCCAGATTGACCTCGCCGCCGTCGCTCATCGCCAGCGCCTGTCCGGTCGGCTCGGTCGAACCTTCGTGCTGGATGCGCGGGGCATCGCCGGCCTCCTGCAGGTTCATGCCGAAATCCACCAGGTTCATCACGATCTGCGCATGCCCCTGTGGCTGCATCGCGCCGCCCATCACGCCAAAGCTCGCATAGGGCTTGCCGTCCTTGGTGATGAACGCCGGGATGATGGTCTGGAACGGCCGCTTGCCGGGTGCATAGCCGTTGGGATGATCCTTCTGCAGGACGAACATCTCGCCACGATCCTGCAGGATGAAGCCCAGCCCCGGCGGCGCCATGCCACTGCCCATGCCGCGATAGTTGGACTGGATCAGTGACACCATCATGCCGTCGGCATCGGCCACGGTCATGTAGATGGTGTCGCCCTCCTCCAGCTGACGGGGCGTGCCCGGCTGCACTTGCGTCAACGCTTTGTCTGGCGAGATCAACGCGCGCCGCTGCGCGGCGTAGTCCTTGGAAATCAGCCGCTGCACCGGCGCCGGTGAGAACGCCGGGTCGGCATAGAAGCGCGCCCGATCGGCGAAGGCCAGTTTCTTGGCCTCCACGAACAGGTGGACATGTTCGGGCGAGCCGAACGGGATCTTCGAGAAGTCGTAGCCCTCCAGGATATTGAGGATCTGCAGCGCGGCGATGCCCTGGCTGTTGGGCGGCAGTTCCCAGACGTCATATCCCCGGTAGTTGCTGCTGACCGGCTCCACCCACTCGCCGTGGTGGCTGGCCAGGTCCTCGTAGCTGAGATAGCCGCCATTGGCCTTGAAGTAGGCGCCGATGGTGCGGGCGATCGGCCCCTTGTAGAACGCGTCACGACCGCCCTCAGCAATCTGCTGCAGTGTGTCGGCCAGATTCGGATTGCGCCAGATCTCGCCCTTGCGCGGGGCGCGACCGTCGATGGTGAACTGTTCCTTGAACCCGGGATACGACGACAGCTTGGGCACCGAACGGTCCCAGTAATAGGCGATCACCTCCGCCACCGGATGGCCGTCACGGGCGTAGCCGATGGCGGGTGCGAGGTTGTCGGCCATCGGCTTGCGGCCGAAGCGCTCATGCAGCGCGAACCAGCCATCCACCGTGCCGGGCACCGATACCGGCAGCGGCCCGGTGGCCGGGATCTCCTTCAGTCCCCGGCGCTGGAGTTCGGCCAGGGTCAACGAACGCGGCGAACGGCCCGAGCCGTTGTAGCCATACAGCTTCTGCGTCTTCGGATCCCAGACGATCGCGAACAGGTCCCCGCCGATCCCGTTGCCGGTCGGCTCCATCAAACCGAGTGCGGCATTGGCGGCGATGGCCGCGTCCACCGCCGAGCCGCCGGACTTCATCACCTCCAGCGCGATCTGCGTGGCCAGCGGCTGCGAGGTCGCCGCCATCGCATGCGGCGCGATGACCTCCGAACGGGTGGCAAACCCGGTACCGGTGATGCGGTCGGCGGCAAATGAGAACGTCGCGGGAACCACGGCCATGGCCAGCAACAGCACGCTACGGATCATCGGAAGGTACCTGTCGGGAATACCCAGAAGATAGTCCAGCGCCCCGCGTTCGCCCAGCTCTTACGCGTGTCTTACGACGCTCCCGTATCTAGTCGCCTGAAACACACCACCCGCGCCAGCAACAGCGGGCACACCGGTTCTTCCAAAGGGGCTCTTCAATGCAAATCCGATCCAACCGCCGCCAAGGCGGCTTCACGCTGGTCGAAATGGCCGTGGTGCTGGTCATCATTGGTGTAATCATCGGCGCAGTGATGATCGGCCGCGATGTCCAGCGCAACGCCGAGTACACCCGGATCAAGCAGAAGTTCGTCGACCAGTGGGTGGTGGGTTACAACAGCTACCACCAGCGTTTCGGCGCCCCGGTGGGTGACAACCAGGCCGCGCCGCGGCTGATGGTCGCCGGTATCGACTTCAACGGTGCCGCCGGTTCGCTGTCCGGCGGCGACATGGCCGGCGCGACCTCGCCCGGTG
>NZ_BAZI01000234.1 GCF_001310775.1 Stenotrophomonas pictorum JCM 9942 | reverse complement strand
CGCGCCGACGCCGACGCGCTTGGAAAATCCATCGAAGAAGCCTGCCGGCGCTGATCGCCGCGCCGGCGTCTGGGGTGGATGGCAGCGGTTGCCGGACGGGCGGCCGCTCAGGCGCCGTGACGTCGCAGCTCCCACGCCCGGTGGATGCGCGCGTTGCGTTCGAAGTCCAACCCGATGGTCTGGGATGAAATCTCCGTACACGCGGCAAATTCCCTGATCGCGTCCTCATCGAGCTTGAAGCGACGGAAGTTGTTGGAGAAATACAGCACGCCATCCGGGCTCAGACGCGCCACCGCCGCACGCAGCAGGCGCACATGCTCGCGCTGCACGTCGAAGTCCTCGGCGCGGGCGGAATTGGAGAAGGTCGGCGGATCGCAGAAGATCACATCGAAGCGGTGCCGCTCGGCTTCCAGCCAAGCCAAGGCGTCGGCCTGGATCAACTGGTGCTGGCTGCCGCCCTTGCCGTTCAAGGCCAGGTTGTCGGCACACCACTGCAGGTAGGTTCCGGACAGGTCAACACTGGTGGTCGTAGCCGCACCGGCCACCGCCGCCTGCACCGTGGCTGCGCCGGTGTAGCAGAACAGGTTGAGGAAGCGTTTGTTGGTGGCTTCCTGGGCCATGTGCCAGCGCAGCGGGCGATGGTCCAGGAACAGGCCGGTGTCCAGATAGTCGAACAGGTTCACCCGCAACAGCGCATCGTTCTCACGCACCAGCACGAACTCGCCGCGCTGCTCGAAACGGCCGTACTTGCTGCCGCCCTTGCCACGCTCGCGCGACTTCAGTGCGACCTGGTCGGCCGGCACCTGGAACACCTCGCGCGCGGCCGACAGCAGCTCGTTGCGACGGCGGCGCACGTCGACATCGGGAATCTCCGCCGGCGCGGCGTATTCCTGCACATGCAGAAACGTGCGGCGCTGGCCGCCATCTTCCTGATAGACGTCGATCGCCGCCGCGTACTCGGGCAGGTCCGCGTCATAGACGCGATAGCAGCTGATCTGCTCGCGGCTGAGCCAGTTCTTGAACTTTTTGACGTTCTTGCGCAGACGGTTGGCCACCATCTGCGCGCCCTCGCTCAGTTCGCGCGGCTGGCCGTCGCTCTCGCGCTTGGGCACCGCGATCGGATCGCAGACAATCAGCGCGCACTCGATCGCGCCGTTGAACAGCTGGTAGGTCTTGCGCGCGCGCAGGCCCGTGGCGAAAGCCAGATCGGTGCTGCCGCACAGCAGGCTCGCCCGCCACTGCGGCACCGCGCGCTTGAGCGCATCACCCAGCTGGCGGTACAGCGCGTTGTCCGCGGCCAGACGCTCGTCATACGGAGGATTGCAGACCACGCAGCCGGTCGCCTGCGGCGGCACCTGCAGATCGACCACATCACGCACACCGAACCAGATCGCCTCGGCGACCCCGGCCACTTCCGCGTTCTCCTTGGCTGCGCGGATCGCGTGCGGATCGTTGTCGCTGCCGTGGATGACCTGCTTCAGTGCCGCGCGCCCGATGCGCTCACGCTCACGCGCCTCGGCCATCAATTCCTTCCACTGCGCCTGATCGAACCCCCGCCAGCGGCTCGGCGGCAGGCTGCCGTGCCGTTGCAGGCCCGGCGCCACATCGGCGGCCATCAGTGCGCCTTCGATCAGCAAGGTGCCACTGCCGCACATCGGATCGAGCAGGCCGCCCCCTTCGGCGTGGATCTTCGGCCAGTTGGCGCGCAGCAGCACCGCCGCGGCCAGGTTCTCCTTCAGCGGCGCTTCGTTCTGCGCGTTGCGCCAGCCACGCCGGTGCATCGGACCGCCGCTCAGATCGATCGAGATCGTCGCCCGGCCCTTGCGCAGGGACAGGTTGATGCGCACGTCCGGGAATTCCGTATTCACCGAGGGGCGCTCCTGGCCCTGCCCGCGCAGACGGTCCACCACCGCATCCTTGATCCGCTGCGCGGCAAAGCGCGCATGGGTAATCGCGGTACCGGAGACGTGCGCGTCCACAGACAGAGTCAGATCCGAATGCAGGTGCTCCTCCCACGGCATCGCCACCACGCCCTGATAGAGCGAGCCCTCGTCCGGACATTCGAACTCGGCCAGCGGCCACAGCACACGGCTGGCCAGCCGTGACCAGAGGACCACGCGCTGCGCATCGCGCAATTGGCCTTCGGCATTGACGCCGGCGATGGTGGCGGTGGCGACGGGCAGGCCCAACGCCAGCAGTTCGTCGGCAAGGAGGTACTCCAGGCCCTTGGCGCAGGAAACAAAGAATTTCACGGGATCGGATCGACTGTCGGAAAAGGGAGGGACACCTGGCGGGCACGCCATCTGCGCACCCGGAAACCGGAATCCAAGGCCGCCATTGTAGGCAACTGTCGCCGCCGCCGCCCTCACGGGCCGTGGCGGCAGGCATCACAGCCCGCGCAGCAGGCTCTCGAAGGCCTGTGCCGAAGCCTGCACATGGCGGGCCAGACGGTGACCGTCATCGACCATCAGCAACCGCGCCGAACGCTGCTGCGCCCAGGCGATGACCTGTGCGGCCGGGATCAGCTCGTCATGCCAGGCGTGGACCACGCTGATCGGCACCTTGGCCGCGTCCAGGGCGGGCATCGGCCCATCGTGGTGGGGGGAACCATCAGGAACAGCGCGCGCGTGGGTACCTGCAGCGAGGCGATCGCCGAGATATAGGCGCCCAGGCTGGAGCCGGCCAGCACCACCGGCCCGCGCGTGGCCGCGTCACCGGCCAGCTGGACCAGCCGTTGCAGGCGCGCGGGCACATCGCCGACACGGCTGATGTCCTGGCGGCCATCCAGATCGGTGTAGTCCGGGCGCTCGTGACTGAAGCCCAGACGTTCGGCCACCTCGGCCAGCGCGGTGACCTTGGTCGCGTCCGGGCCGCTCTCGAAACCGTGGGAAAGAATGCAGTGGCCGCGGCTCATGGCGCCCTGCCGGATACGGGGTAAGTCATGGTGCAAATGCTAGCATCCACCGATGTCCGCGCTCCCTGCTCCCGCCATTGTTTCCGCGCCACTGGCGTATGAGTCCGTCCTCGCGCGACGGGCGCTGTCCGACGTCGACCTGGTGGTGATCCACTGCACCGAGTTGCCCGATCTGGTGATGGCCCGCGAATACGGCGAGCGGGTACTGTATGAGAACGGCAGCGGCAACAGCGGCCACTTCTATATCGATCGCGACGGCAGCATCGTGCAATACGTGGCGCTGGAACGGGTGGCGCACCACGTGCGTGGCATGAACCCGCGCTCGGTCGGCATCGAGCTGGTCAATACCGGGCGGTACCCGCACTGGTTCGACTCGCGCC
Source organism: Stenotrophomonas pictorum JCM 9942 (assembly GCF_001310775.1). Classification (GTDB taxonomy): domain Bacteria; phylum Pseudomonadota; class Gammaproteobacteria; order Xanthomonadales; family Xanthomonadaceae; genus Stenotrophomonas; species Stenotrophomonas pictorum. The sequence continues at coordinate 1,014 of NZ_BAZI01000234.1, read as the reverse complement.
ACCAGGCCATGGAGGAGCCGTATACCCCGGCACAGATCCAGGCCCTGATCGCACTGCTGCACTGGCTGTCCACGGCGCTGCCTTCGCTGCGCTGGATCGCCGGGCATGAGGAGCTGGATACCGCACAGGTGGAGGCCAGCGACGATGCCACGCTGACCGTGGCCCGCAAGCGCGATCCTGGCCCGCGGTTTCCCTGGCCGCAGGTGCTGCAGGCCGTCGCGCTGAAGCCTCTGCCCGCTCAGTCGCGCGCCTGATAGACCTTTTCGCCCGCGGTGACAGCCAGATCCAGCCGGTTTGCGGGCGGTGCCACCGGGCACACCACATGCGGGGTAAACGCGCAGGGCGGATTCTCGGCGCGATTGAAATCCAGCACCACGGTGCCATCGTGCGGGCTCGCCGCGGACAGATAGCGCGCGCCGCCATAGGTTTCACGGCCGCTGGTGCGGTCGGAGAACAGGAAGAACAGGCGCTTGTCGTCGGCTTCCTGCAATTGCAGCACCGGGCGCAGGCGATAGCTGCGGCCGTCGATTTCAAAACGGGCCTCGCCCGGCACCTGGGCCGGCAACGGCGTGCCGATGGAGGTCAGCAGCACCACATCCTCCGGCGTCTTGTACGGGTGCCAGCGCGCGCGCACGCGCCACTGCGGCGCCACGGGGAAGTGCTCTATTCCCCCGAAGTTGCGTCGATACGGCGAGCCGGGGTCGCGATAGCGCCAGCCCCAGACATTGCCGGTGCGCACCAGATAGAACTCCGTCTCTCCCAGGCGGATACGGCTGGCCGCAGCCCCGCCCACCACCGCCGGGATCAGTTTCGCGTGCTGCAGGGGCTTTCCGTCCAGCGTCGCCGTGCTGCCAGCGCCGGCCTGGATATGGGCCGTGTCATCACTGCCCAGCGTCAACGTTCCCAGTACGGAAAGCCCGGCCGGCAGCCGCACATCGCTGCCGGGCGCACTGCCGATGCGATAACGCCCCGGTCGCAGCCGCCCGGAACCGGCATAGCTGAGCCAGCGTCGGG
>NZ_BAZI01000233.1 GCF_001310775.1 Stenotrophomonas pictorum JCM 9942 | reverse complement strand
GCCAGGCACAGCGCGAGGGCGACCGCCTGCATCTGGCCTGCGACCAGGTGGAGGCGGTGGTGCGGCGCCTGCTCGCTGCCGATCCGGACCTGTCCGCGCTGGAGGTCAAACCGGCCGGACTGGAAGAGGCGTTTTACGATCTCACCCACCCCCACGCACAGGCGGCCTGATGAACACCTCCCCGTTGATCCAAGCCGGTACGCGTACCGTGCCGGCCATGTCCGGCCGGCGCCTGCTCGGTGCCTATCTGCAGGAGGCGCGCGCCGAATGCCTGCGCTACCTGCGCAGCCCCGGCTTCGTGCTGCCCTCGCTGCTGTTCCCCGCCATCTTCTACCTGATGTTCGTGGTGGTGCTGGGGTTGGGGCATTCCGCTGACGGGCCGCGCTTCCTGCTGGGCACCTATTCCACCTTCGGGGTGATGGCGCCCGGCCTGTTCTGCTTTGGCGTATCGCTGGCGCTGGAGCGCGGCAACGGCCTGCTCAGGCTCAAACGTGCGCTGCCGATGCCACCGGCCGCCTACCTCATCGGCAAGATGGTGATGGCGATGTTGATGGCGCTGATGATCGGGGTGCTGTTGCAGGTGCTGGCGGTGCTGGTCGCGGGCGTGGCGTTGTCGGCATCCCAGGTGCTGCGCCTGACCGTGACCTGTGTGCTGGGCGCGTTGCCGTTCTGCGCGTTGGGTCTGTTGATTGGCACGCGGGTGAAGGGCGATGCCGCGCCGGCGCTGGTGAACCTGCTGTACCTGCCGATGGCCTTGCTGTCGGGGCTGTGGTTCCCGCTGTCGATGCTGCCGCCGTTGCTGCGCACGCTGGCGCCGATCTGGCCCAGTCATCACCTGAACCTGATCGCCCAGTCCTCGCTCGGCTTCGATACGGGCAGCACCTGGCCGCATGTGGCATGGCTGGCGGTGTTCACTGTCGCGGTGACGCTGCTGGCGGCGTGGCGCCTGCGCCGTCATGGCTGATGGCATCATGGCCCGCACTGCAACCGGAGCCGTCCGCTGATGTCCCGTCTTCTCCCCGCCTGGCTTGCGCCGGCCCCGGATTCGGTGGTGGCCGACAACCTCAGGCTCGGCAAGTGGCCGTGGATCGACGCGGTCCATCTGTTCTGGACGGTGTGGGTGTTCATCACGCCGATGTTCGGCGGCGGTTACACCGTGCGCTGGGCGCTGATCACCCTGTGGTCGTATCCGTTGTTCCTGCTGCTGTATGCGCTGACCTTGCTGTCATCCCGACGCATCGCGCCGCTGTTCGCGCTGGCGATGATCGTGTTGTCGCTGGCCTTGCTGCGGGGGTATCCCTCGGGCATCAACTACTTCATTTTCGGCTGCGTGATGCTGCGGACGAACCGCGCCATCGGCACCGGTCGCTACCTCATCGAAGTGCTGCTGTTGAACGTGGTGTTCGTGGCGCTGGCCTCGTGGATCGGCTACCCGTGGCAGACCGTTGCCTGGGTGCCGGTGCTGGCGGTCATCATCGGCATCATCGTCAACGTGGAGCGCGCCAGCAGCGAGAAGGACGCCGCGCTGCGGCTCTCGCATGAAGAGGTGCGCCGCCTGGCCGCCACGGCCGAGCGCGAGCGCATCGGTCGGGATCTGCATGACCTGCTCGGCCATACCCTGTCATTGATCACGTTGAAAATGGAGCTGTCGCGCAAGCTGTTCGAGCGTGACCCGCAGCGATCGCAGCGCGAGCTGGCCGAGGCCGAGCAGATCGCCCGGGATGCGCTGGCGCAGGTACGCAGCGCGGTCACCGGATTCCGCGCCGCCGATCTGGCCGCCGAACTGGCCTCGGCGCATCTGCTGCTGGAGTCCTCGCATGTGCATCTGCGCTATTCGCCGCCACCGCCGATGCCGGCCTGGATCGAGGCGGGGCTGTCGATGATCCTGCGCGAAGCGGCCACCAATATCGCCCGGCATGCCCAGGCCAATGCGGCGCAGATCGCCATCCACAGCGAGGCCGGGGCGGTGTGGATGGAGGTCGTCGATGATGGCCGAGGCGGTGTGGCGGCCAATGGCAACGGCCTGGCCGGCATGCGTGAGCGGGTACTGGCGCTGGGGGGCGAGCTGCGGATCGATTCGCCCAAGGGGCAGGGAACACGGCTGAAGGTGCACATTCCCGTCACCGCCACGACGCCGTCGTTGCCGCTGGCAGATGCTGCACCGTTGCCGCCTGACGCAGCCGCGGCCGGGGAGGTCCGCGCATGATCCGCATCCTGCTGGCCGAGGACCAGGCGATGGTGCGCGGCGCGTTGTCGGCGCTGCTCAACCTGGAGACGGATATCGAAGTGATTGGCACCGCGCCGATGGCGAGATCGCCTGGCGGGAGCTGCAGCGGCTCACGCCCGATGTACTGGTGACCGATATCGAGATGCCGGGACTGACCGGGCTGGAACTGGCCCAGCGCGTGCAGCGCCACGGGCTGCCGGTGAAGGTGGTGATCGTCACCACCTTCGCCCGCAGTGGCTTCCTGCGCCGCGCGCTGGATGCCGGCGTGCAGGGCTATCTGCTCAAGGATGCTCCGGCCGAGAAGCTGGCCGAGGCCCTGCGCCAGGTGCAGCGCGGTGGCCGCGCGATCGATCCGCAGCTCGCGGTCGAAGCGTGGTCCGAAGCCGATCCGCTCAACGACCGCGAGCGCCAGGTGTTGCGACTGGCCGGCGAAGGCCGCTCGGCCAACGAGATCGCCGAACAGCTCGGCCTGTCGCACGGCACGGTGCGCAACTACCTGTCCGAATGCATCGGCAAGCTCGGCGTGGCCAACCGCATCGAGGCGTATCGCCTCGCGCGGCAGAAAGGCTGGCTGTAGCCGTTACGGACGCTCGCGGCGTGGGCCGCGGGCCATCGCCGGGAACACGCCGTCGCGGCGCACCCAGGCGTGGTACAGCGCCGCCGACAGGTGCACCAGCACCGTGGCGAACAGCAGGTAGGCCAGGAGCCCGTGCGCTGCCCGCAACGGCGCATACAACCCGGGCGAGTGCGGCACGATCGCCGGCAGATGCACGCTGCCGAACATCACGACCGGATAGCCGCCGGCCGACAGCATCGCCCAGCCGATCAGCGGCATCGCCAGCATCAGCGCATACAGCACCCAGTGCGATGCCACCGCGGCGAACTTCTGGAGGGCAGGCAGATCGGCTGGCAGCGGCGGCGCGCGGTGGCTCAGACGGTTGCCCAGACGTACCAGTGCCAGCAGCAGGATGGCGATCCCGAGCGGGCGATGCAGGTCGATCAGCACCGGCCGCAAGGTCAGCGAGGCGACCATGATCACGCCGACAAACAGCATCGTCAGGATCAGCACCGCCATGCTCCAGTGCAGCAGGCGGGCGAGCAGGTTGAAGTGCGAAGGATCAGGTTTCATGGGTGAGCCGCTCATCGGGTTACTCCCTGGCCGGTGGCTTGGATGGCTTTGCCGCTGGCGATTTCGCGTTCGCGCCGGTCGAATGATTTGGCATACACCGCCGAGCGCGCCGCCAGGATCGGATCATCGGACGCTTCCACGCCGGTGGGCAGGATCAGGGGGTCGAAGTTCAGATCGCGGCAGGCGCCGTCGGCCTGCGGCTGCCACTGCAGCAGTGTCAGCGTGCCCACGGTCACCTGCTGGCGGTTTTCGGGCCAGGGTTGGGAGGGATCGTCGATCGCATCACCGGGCTCGGGCAGGCTCACCTGCATGTCCCAGCGCACCGGGCCGGCGGCCAGGCGCTGGCCCAGTTCCTCGGCCAGATAGTCCAGCGGAGCCTGCGCGCGCTGGGCTTTGTCCATTTCCACAAACGGCGCCTGGGGCCGCATCGACCAGCGCACCGGGCTGGGTGTCGCCGGCGGCATTGATGAAGCGGAAGCTGTGGATGCCGTTGTAGGCGGTGTTGGCCCAGCTGCTGGACCACGGTGCCGACTTGGCCCAGGCCTGGAATCGCCGCGCCTGCGGGTACTTGTCCAGGAAGACGGCCATCTTGGCCGGGTCGGGCTTGCCGGTGGCCGGATCCGGGATCTGGGCGCGGGTCTGCTCCAGAAACGCCGCCGCCGAGGGCACGGCGAAGAACGGGAAGCTGTTCATCGCCATCCGCCACTCCTGGCCGTCGTCGCTGCGCAGTTGCAGCGCCATGCTGCGCACGCGGGCCGCGGCATCGGCGCCATGCGGATCGCCGCCGCCGATCGACATCCGCCCCAGCACCGGCACCGCCGTCTGCGAGAACACCCGGCTTTGGACAACGCAGCGCCCTCGGCCGTGCCCTGGAAGGTGCCCGTCACACAGATGCCCTTGCTGTGGGCCCGGCGGAAACCGGGATGCCGCGCGCCGGTGGCCTCGATCGTGTTGAGT
>NZ_BAZI01000232.1 GCF_001310775.1 Stenotrophomonas pictorum JCM 9942 | reverse complement strand
CATCAGGATGCGCCGCGCGCCGGCCAGCCACGCCTCGCGGGCCTGGGGCGCCGTGGCTACGGTGATGCCCCAGGCGCCGCTTTGCAGCTGCAGCCGGAACAGTTCCGGGCTCATCGTGGTCTTGCCGTGCGGTGCCAGGTGCACGCCGTAGGCGGCGGTGAAGCGGCGCATCCATTCCAGGTTGTGCAGCAACGCTTCATGCCTCAGGACGCGGCGGGCAGGCTGACGTCCTCATGCAGGATCGACCAGCCCTGGGCGCTGGCGTCTGCAATACCCAGGGCCGTGGCGGACACGCCGATGCCCTTGCCACGCAGCGGGGCGGACGTGTGCTGAAATAATTTTTTATCCAATGCGATACACCCGGGCGACAAGCGCTGGCCACTGAAGCGGGAGCTGTCTATGTACCAGATATCGCCGCGAGTGAAAAATATTTTCGCATATTGCTGCATGGCAGCATATGAGAAGGGTGACGTTTGTCCTGAATGGGGACCTGCTGGAAACCGCTAATGTCGGCGCCGAGTCGCTAGAATCGACGGTTCAGCCACTGCAAGTCCCGTCGATGTCCAAAGAAGATTTCAAGCAGGCCGCCCTCGAATACCACCGCATCTCGCCCCCGGGCAAGATCCGGGTCGCGGCGACCAAGCCCATGTTGACCCAGCGCGACCTGTCGCTGGCGTACTCGCCCGGCGTGGCGCATGCCTGCGAAGCGATCGTGGCCGACCCTGCGCAGGTGAGCGAACTGACCGCCCGCGGCAATCTGGTGGCGGTGATCTCCAATGGCACCGCGGTGCTGGGTCTGGGCAATATCGGTCCGCTGGCCAGCAAGCCGGTGATGGAAGGCAAGGGCGTGCTGTTCCAGAAGTTCGCCGGCATCGACGTGTTCGATATCGAGGTCGACGAGAACGATCCGGACAAGCTCATCGACATCATCGCCTCGCTGGAGCCCACCTTCGGCGGCATCAACCTGGAAGACATCAAGGCGCCGGAGTGCTTCGTCATCGAGCGCAAGCTGCGCGAGCGGATGAACATCCCGGTATTCCATGACGACCAGCACGGCACCGCGATCATCGTCGGTGCGGCGGTGCTCAACGCCATGGTGATCACCGGCAAGAAGATCGAAGAGGTCAAGCTGGCCACCACCGGCATGGGCGCGGCCGGCATCTCCTGCGTGAACATGCTGGTGCAGCTGGGCCTGAAGCCGGAGAACATCCTGGCCTTCGACCGCGACGGCGTGATCCACACCGGTCGTACCGATCTGGATCCGGAAAAGGCCCGCTACGCCCGCGATACCGACAAGCGCACGCTGGCCGAAATTGTCGATGGTGCCGATATCTTCCTCGGCCTGTCCGCCGGCGGCATCCTGACCAAGGAGATGGTTGCGACGATGGCGCGTGATCCGGTGATCTTCGCGCTGGCCAATCCGTACCCGGAAATCCTGCCCGAAGACGCCAAGTCGGTGCGTCCGGACGTGATCATGGGTACCGGCCGTTCGGACTATCCGAACCAGATCAACAACGCGCTGTGCTTCCCGTATCTGTTCCGTGGCGCGCTTGATGTCGGCGCGACCGGGATCAACGAGGAAATGAAGATCGCCTGTGTGCGCGCGATTGCCGCGCTGGCGCGCAAGGAGGCCTCGGATCTGGGCGCCGCCTACGGTGGCGAATCGCCCAGTTTCGGTCGCGACTACCTGATTCCGCGTCCGTTCGACCGTCGCCTGCTGGTCGAACTGTCCGCCGCGGTGGCCCAGGCGGCGATGGATTCGGGCGTGGCAACCCGCCCGATCGCCGACATGGCCGCCTACCGCGACAAGCTGGCGCAGTTCGTCTACCGCACCAGCCTGTTCATGAAGCCGGTGTATGACCGTGCCCGCTGCGACAAGCAGCGCGTGGCCTATGCCGAGGGCGAAGAGGAAGTGGTGCTGCGCGCGGTGCAGAACGTGATTGACGAGGGCGTGGCTTTCCCGATCCTGATCGGCCGCCCGGAGGTGATCGAATCGCGCGTGGAGCGCCTGGGGCTGCGCATGCAGGCCGGCGTGGACTACGAGATCACCAACATCAACGATGATCCACGCTTCAACGAGTACTGGCAGTACTACCACGAGATGACCGGCCGCAAGGGCGTCACCGTGGCCGCGGCCAAGAACCTGATGCGCTCGCGGCCGACGCTGATCGCGGCGGTGATGGTCGCCCGCGGCGAAGCCGATGCGATGCTGTCGGGCCTGGTCGGCCGCTTCCACAAGAAGCTGGGCTATGTGCGCAGCGTGATTCCGCTGGAAGCCAAGGTCAGCTCGACCTCGGCGATGACCGGCGTGATCAACAACCAGGGCGTGTTCTTCTTTGTCGATACGCATGTGCAGGAAGACCCGACCGTCGAGCAGATCGTCGAGTCCACGCTGCAGGCGGCCTACCGCATGAAGCTGTTCGGCATCGAGCCGAAGATCGCGCTGCTGTCGCATTCGAACTTCGGCAGCCACGATTCCAAGGACGCGCTGAAGATGCGCCAGGTGCGCGAGGCGCTGCTCAAGCGCAATCCGCGTCTGAACGTGGATGGCGAGATGCAGGGCGATACCGCGTGGGACGAGGCGCTGCGCGAGAAGCTGCTGCCCAACAGCACGCTCAAGGGTCGCGCCAACCTGTTCGTGCTGCCCAACCTGGAAGCGGCCAACATCGCCTACAACCTGGTGCGTGTGTTCACCAACGGCGTTGCGATCGGGCCGATCCTGATGGGCATCTCCAAGCCGGTGCATATCCTCACCAGCAGCGCCAGCGTGCGCCGGGTGCTGAACATGACCGCGATCGCCGCGGTGGATGCGCAGATCCGCAAGCAGATGGAAGCCGAGCGCGGCAACGGCTGACCGGGCGGTTCACCGCCTATCCAAAGGGACCGGGCATTGCCCGGTCCCTTTCGTGTTTCTGGGGCCGGCGCTGCTAGAATTGGCTTCTCGCAATCCAGTTCCGTGCCTAGCCATGAGCCATACCGCCAACGCGCCCGCCAACGCCGAAAAGCGTTACACCGTGCACCGCGCCGACCTGCCGCTGAGCTGCCCGACGCCGGAAATGGCGCTGTGGAATTCGCACCCGCGCGTGTACCTGCCGATCGAGAACGAGCCCAATGGCGAGGCCGCGTGCCCGTACTGCGGCTCGGTGTTCGTGCTGGCTGATTGATCCTGCCGATGCGCCGCCTGACTGTGGTGCAGTTGCTGCCGGCGCTGCACTCCGGCGGTGTCGAGCGCTCGACGTTGGAGATTGCCCAGGCGCTGGTCGCCGCCGGCCACCGCGCCATCGTGGTGTCGGCGGGTGGACGCCTGGTGCAACCGCTGCTGGACAGCGGTGCCGAGCATCTCACTCTGGAGATCGGCCGCAAGTCGCTGCTGACGCTGCGGCACGTGGCCAGCCTGCGCCAGCTGTTTGTCGAAACCGGGGCCGATATCGTGCATGCGCGCTCGCGGCTGCCGGCGTGGCTGGGCTGGTACGCGTTGCGCGGGTTGCCAGCCGCTCAGCGTCCGCACTGGGTGACGACGATGCACGGGCTCAATTCGCCCGGGCGCTACAGCGCGATCATGGCCAGTGGCGAGCGTGTGATCTGCGTGTCGCAGACCGTGCGCGACTACCTGCTGGCCAACTATCCGCACACCGATTCGGCGGCGCTGCGGGTGATACCGCGGGGAGTGGATGTCGCGCAGTTTCCGCGCGTTGCCCGTAGTGATCGCCGCGCACGGCTGGCGGTCGCCGCGCAGTATCCGCTCCTCGCTGGCGATGGCCCCCTGCTGCTGCTGCCCGGTCGCGGCACGCGGTTGAAAGGGCATGCCTACGCGTTGCGGCTGCTGACGGCGTTGCGTGGCGAGGGTGTGCCGGCGGTGCTGTGGATGCCCGGTGCACGTGAACCCGGTCGCGAGGCCTATGTGCGCGAGCTGGAGCAGTCGGCGCAGAGGCTCGGCGTTGCCGAGGCGCTGGTGATCAGCGAGCCCACGTCCCGTATCGCCCAGGCCTACGCCGCCAGCGATCTGGTGCTGCAGCTGTCCGACAAGCCGGAGGCGTTCGGACGCACCGTGCTGGAGGCGCTGTCGGTCGGGCGTCCGGTGCTGGGCTGGAACCATGGCGGTACCGGGGAGCTGCTGGGACAGCTGCAGCCTTCTGGAGCGGTCGTGCCGGCAGACGAGGCCGCATTGCTGCAACGGGCACGCGCGCTGCTGCTGCATCCGCCGGCGTTGCCCGCCCGTATGCCTTTCACGCTGCAGGCGATGCAGCGCGCCACTTTGGATGTCTATGGTGAACTCGTTCGCTGATGCCGCTTCGCTGCCGCCCGCCGCGCGTCTTCCGGG
>NZ_BAZI01000231.1 GCF_001310775.1 Stenotrophomonas pictorum JCM 9942 | reverse complement strand
TCGAAACGCCGGCCCCGGCCAAACGCAAGCTCAGCTTCAAGGATGCGCGCGAGCTGGAGCAGCTGCCGGCCAGGATCGAGCAGCTGGAAATGGACGTGGAAGGCCTGACCGGTGCAATGAACGATCCGACGTTCTATACCCGTTCCAGTGCCGAGGTGACCGCACATACGCAGCAGCTGTCCAAGGTGCAGGCCGAGCTGGACGCGGCCTACGCGCGCTGGCAGGAACTGGACAGCTGAGCAGCTTGCCGGGGTTCGCCCCGGCCGCGCATGCTGGCGCCTTCCCTTACAGGCGGGCGCGGCCATGCGCTATGCGGCAACCGGTATTGCACTGATGGTGACGGGCCTGATCGGCTCGGCGCAGGCGGCGGTCAAAGACAGCACGTCGACGGGTTTCACGGTCGAGAACCAGGTGCTGATCCAGGCATCGCCGGCGCAGGTATGGGAGGCGATGACCGCGCAGATCGACCACTGGTGGCCCAAGGACCACAGCTGGTGGGGTGCGGCCTCCACCCTGACGATCGACCCGCGCGCCGGCGGCTGCTTCTGCGAAATCGCCGGCGGCCGGCAGGCGCAGCATCTGCAGGTGGTGTTCGTCGACCCGGACAAGACCCTGCGCATGAGTGGCGGTCTGGGGCCGATGCAGGCCATGGGCCTGCATGGTGTGGCCGAATGGACGCTGCAGGCCGAGGGCGCGGCGACCCGGGTGAGCTGGCGTTACCGTGCCGGCGGCTATACCCCGGATGACCTGGCGAAACTCGCGCCTGTCGTGGATACGGTGCAGGCGCAGCAGCTGGCTGGACTGGCGAGCTGGCTGCAGCAGCCCCGCTGAGCCGGCTCAGTCGGCGGCGGGTTCCGTGGACGCTGCGCCGCCATCGGCCAGTTCCAGAAACGCCCAGAACGGAATGTTGTCCTCGGCCCAGCTGGCCGAGGCTTCGGAGAGCACGTCCAGCAGCGTGTCGAAATCCCCGCTGCCGGCTTGACGCAGGTCCTCGGCATCGTTGAAGAGCAGCGCGTAGCCGTTGCCCGGCAGCCAGGACAGGTCGCGCAACGCATCGGACAGCGCATCCCAGTTGCGGCTCCAGCCGGTCGGGAAGTCCAGTTGCGTGCCGATGCGCATCAGCAGCGTGCGCTTGTCGGTACAGGCTTGCAGATCGATCCGGCATACGCGCAGCCCGGCATCGCGCGCGGCGGCAGCCAATCCGCCCAGATCGCCGTCGCCCACGCCAAACACGCCGGCCTGGCTGGCATCGTCCAGCCCCATGTCGAAACCGCTGTCACTCATGGCGCACTCCGGGGGGCGGGGACTTCAAAACTGCGGAAACTGTCGTAGTGGTCATCGGTGTAATACCAGGCCTCGGGCGGGTCGCCGCCGGTGACGATCCGCCTGGCGCCGCGGTGCTGCAGGCCGGGCGTGTCCACGGTGTATTCGCGGTAATAGCCGCGCGGCCGCTGCGGCAGGCGTTGTTCCCGGTTGCCGAACACGCTGCCGTCCTGCCGGTGTGGATACGGACCGCCACGCTGGATCAGCGCGATGGTGGCGTGCGCCTCGGATGGCAGGAAGGCGGGCAGAGCGTCGCGCGCGCGCGGTGCTTGCGGTTCCCCACGGTCTCCGCCGGTAGCTGTGGCGGGATTGCTCAGCGAAGGGGCGAACTGCGGCGGCGCCGGACGCTGCACTTCGTGCATGCCCCACAGACCGGCGACCAGCAGGGACAGGGCGACGAACAGAAGAACGGGCTTACGCATCGGCGGGGCGGATCAGGTTGCTGCGAAGGGCTTCGATTATCACGTGTGGCGCGGGCTTTTTTTGAACGGAAGCTGCGGCGGCATGCTTTCACCCGGGAATAACAACGGCAGTGCAGGTGTTCCCCATCGATCGGAATGCTGCAACAGGACAAAGCTTCCTTTACACCGGTCTTGGTAAGTTGCCGCTACCTGCCTACCATTGACCTTGCATCTGCATCGCCCGGCATCGCCGGGCACAGACCCCAGGCACATACCCAAGGAGATTCCTGATGGCCTTTACCCTGCCCAAGCTGCCTTACGCCTACGACGCGCTGGAACCGTACATGGATGCGGCCACCGTCGAGATTCACCACTCCAAGCACCACCAGACCTACGTCAACAACCTCAACGCGCTGCTGGAAGGCACCGAGTACGCGGACCTGCCGATCGACGAACTGCTGCGCAAGGTCAAGACCCTTCCGGAAAACCTGCAGCAGGGCGTGCGCAACCAGGGCGGCGGCCACGGCAACCACGCGCTGTTCTGGGACGTGATCGCCCCGAACGCCGGCGGCACCCCGGGCGGCGAGCTGGCCAAGGCGATCGACGAGCAGCTGGGCGGCTTTGCCAAGTTCAAGGAAGATTTCACCAAGGCCGCGCTGACCCAGTTCGGCTCGGGCTGGGCGTGGCTGAGCGTCACCGCGGACAAAAAACTGGTCATCGAGAAGACCGGCAACCAGGAAAGCCCACTGATGGAAGGCCGTACCCCGGTGCTGACCATCGACGTGTGGGAACACGCCTACTACCTGAAGTTCCAGAACCGCCGCGCCGAGTTCATTGAAACCTTCTACAGCCTGATCAACTGGCAGGAAGTGGAGCGTCGTTACGCCGCTGCGATGGCCTGAGGGCGATCGGCGCCGTCGTGATCGACGGCGCGCGCGGAGCAAAACGGCCGGGCAGTGATGCCCGGCCGTTTCCATTTCAGGGAGGGTCCTGTGTAGCCGCTTCGTCAGTCTCGATCAGCCGGACGGTGACCATCAGCCCCAGCGGCCGCGGGTTGGTGGGGCCATCCTCCTCGGAAGTCAGCCGCACCATCTGTTGCGCCACATCCGCGAACCGTCGCACCTGGTAGAGCACATCCATGCCGTGGCCGGATGGCGCACCGGGGATCGCCTCGCTGCGGCGTGCGGCAGGATTCTTGCGTGCGGGCTGGAACCCGGGCAATTGCTCGACCAGCTCACCGGTGGAGGCCGAGAAGTCGCCGACCACCAGCGATGGATACCCGTCACCGGTAGCCGCGATCCAGGTGCGCAGGTCCGCTGCCTGGTGCTCGCGCGCGCTGGCGTCATCGTTTTCGGGCCGGATCCGTACCAGATAGACGTTCACCGTGTTCGATCCGCGCTGCAGGCGTTGCATGCCGGCGGCGCTGAACTGGTTGGCCCCATGCAGCAGGGTGATGCCATCTTCGACCACGCTGTCGCGACTGAGCAGCACATTGCCCTGGCGCAGCGGCTGGCTTGGCGGATCGGCGGTGATGAAGTCGCAGTTGTATTGCAGGCGGCTGGCCAGCCAGCAGGCGGGATTGGGGGCGTCAGGCGACTGCCGCACCTGCTGCACGGCGATCACATCCGGGTGCAGTTCCTGAAGCAGCGCGACAATCCGCTCGCGCTGTTCCGTCCACTGCACCGCCTCGGAAGGCAGGCGCAGAGTGGCCACTTTTAGCGCTGGCGCGGTCGGTTCGGCCGCGCCAGCGAAAGACAGAACAAGCAATCCGAGATAGCCCCAGCGCACCATTGCACAGATTCATTCGAGCGTATTTCATCCTAACGTGCACCGGCGTGGACGGGCTGTGCAGGCCTCAGAACGCGCTGACGTCGCTGCGCATCACCGGATAGAGCTGGTAACGCTCATCCCAGGCGCTGTGGCGGCGGTAGAAGAAGTCCAGTCGCGCGGCGGGATCGGCGGCGAACGCCGGCTCGTCGCGCAGACGGCGCTCGAACTCGCTGCGCAGTTCCGGATCGGCGTCGAGCATCTGCCGGGCGACCTGTTCGGCGACATAGTCCTCCATGTATTCCTTGCGCTCGAACTGGTTGTTGAACCAGCCCCATTGCAGCAGCGAGTCCGGCGCCTGCGGTTCGAGCAGCGTCATCGCCAGGCGGGCCCTGGGCTGGGCGATCGGCACGAACAGCGAGCCGGCCGGCACGGTGCGTTTTTCCTCCTGCCACTGTCCGCTAACCTGCAGCCGCTGGTGACCTTCCACCGGTTGTGCGGCCGGGGTCGATTTTCCGGCGCGGAAGGTCTGCAGCGGATGTTCCTTGCTGGAGGCGACCGTGCGGAAATCGATGCCGTGCTGGCGCAGCTTCGCGCCTACGGCCTCGGCATGGGCGGCCGGCACGATATAGCCGCCGCGTGGTGCGACCACCTGGACCGACGGGGAGATCGTGTCGCGCATCGGCACGCGCCAGACCTGCGGGGTGGTCTCGTCATAGCGCGTCATCAGCGCGCCGGACACCTCCGAGGCGTGCGGGTATAGGCATAGCCGAGGAAATCGACGGGATGGGCCTCGGGGCCGGTGGCCCAGGCCAATGGCACCGCCGTGCCGGCCAGTGCGCT
>NZ_BAZI01000230.1 GCF_001310775.1 Stenotrophomonas pictorum JCM 9942 | reverse complement strand
GCAGCTGGAGGCGGCGGTGGCCCTCTTGCAGGAACAGCTGGCCCGGCTGCAGCAGCAACCGGGCGGCTGACGGCGCTCAGTTCCCGGCATTGACGAACAGCAGCAGCGGTTCGTCCTTGCCCGGCAGCAGCACGGTGCCGTCACCACGGAAACCGAGCTTTTCCAGCAGCGCCACCGAGCGGGTGTTGTCCGGCGACACGACCGCGCGCAGCTCGCCCAATCCCAAGGTGTTGCGCGCGTAGTCCAGCACCGCGCGTGCCGCTTCCAGCGCATACCCCTGGCCGGTGTAGGCGCCCAGCAGGGCGTAACCAAGATCGGCACAAGGCAGACCGTCACGTCGCACCAGTCCGGCATTGCCCAGCCAGGCGCCGTCGCTGCGCCGCTCGATGGCGTACATGCCGAAGCCATGCGTGGCATAGCTGCTGAAGGTGTGATTGCGCAGGTAATCGCGCGCCTGCTCCAGCGTACGCACGCCGCGGTCACCGATGTACTGGTGGAAACCCGGGTCGTTGAGCAGCTCCAGCATCGCCGCCGCATCGGCCGCGTCATCACGCAGCGGCCGCAGCCGCAGACGTTCGGTCTGGATCACCATCGTCATCGGACATGCCCGGGTTGAACGCCCCCTGCAAACTGCCGCCGACGCGGGCGGCTGGCAAGTGCCATCAGCCGGCGGCTCAGTCGAACAGCGCCTCGATCGCCGCCAGTCCGGCCTTGGCGCGCTCCTGCTTGTGCGCGGCATCGGCGACTGGATCGGCGCCATCGCGCTGGATCTCGGCCGCCGGCAGCTCGGCGAAGAAGCGGCTGGGCTTGAGTCGGATGTGCTCGCCGAACTTGCGGGTGAGCTTGCTGTAGCTCATCACAACTGCACCTTGGCGCGGGTGATGCCCACATACAGCAGGCGCCGCTCCTCCTGCAGATTGCCCTCGTCCAGGCTGACCTGGTGCGGCAGCACGCCATCCTCGCAGCCGACGATGAACACGTAGGGAAACTCCAGGCCCTTGGAGGCGTGCAGGGTCATCATCCGCACCTGGTTGCCGCCATCGTCCTTGTCGTTGCGCGAGATCAGCGCCAGCTGCGCGGCCATGTCGGCGGCACTGGCGCCGCGCGGGCCGCCCTCGAACCACGACGCCAGCTCCTCGATGTTGCCGGCACGGCGCTCGTAGCTGCCGGTGTCCTTGGCCTGGTTGCGCAGCTCCGACAGCAGCCCCGAATCCTTGGCCACGCGCCGCACCAGGTCGCCCGAACTCAGCTGCCGCATGTCCATGCGCAGCGCGCGCAGGATGTCGGTGAACTTGCTCAGGCTGTTGGCCGCCCGCGGTGGCAGCTGCGCCAGCGCGCCCATCGCCTCGGCGGCCTGCGCCATCGGCATGTCCTTGGCCGAGGCCAGCTCGGCCAGCTTGGCCAGGGTGGTGGCACCGACATCGCGCTTGGGCGACTGCACCGCGCGCATGAACGCGGTGTCATCGTCCGGATTCACGATCAGCCGCAGCCACGCCAGCGTGTCTTTGACCTCCTGCCGTTCCAGGAACACGGTGCCGCCGTTGAGGTGGTAGGGCACACCGACCAGCTGCATCGCCTTTTCCAGCGGCCGCGACTGGAAGTTGCCGCGGAACAGGATGCAGAAATCGCTCCACGGAATGCGCCGGCTGGTGGCCAGGAAGTGGATTTCCGCGGCGACCTTCTCGGCCTCGTGCTCGGAGTTGCGGCATTCCCACACGCGGATGCGCTCGCCATCGGCCTGGTCGGACCACAGCGTCTTCAGGTGCTCGTGCGGGTTGTGTGCGATCAGCGCATTGGCCGCACGCAGCACGCGGTTGGAGCAGCGGTAGTTCTGCTCCAGCTTGATGATCTGCAGCGCCGGATAGTCCCGGCCCATCTGCTGCAGGTTTTCCGGATTGGCGCCGCGCCAGGCGTAGATCGACTGGTCGTCATCGCCCACGCAGGTGAAGTTGCCAGCCGGCCCGGCCAGCTGCTTGAGCAGGCGGTACTGGGCATCGTTGGTGTCCTGGCATTCGTCCACCAGCAGGTAGCCGATGCGCTCGCGCCAGGCCAGGGCGATGTCCGGGTTCTCTTCCAGCACCTGCACCGGCAGCCGGATCAGATCATCGAAATCCACCGCGTTGAAGGCGGTCAGCCGTGCCTGGTACAGCGCGTAGACCATCGCCGCGTTCTTCTCGCGGCTGCTGCGCGCCGCCGCCATCGCCTGCTCCGGCGACAGCCCCGCATTCTTGGCGCGCGAGACCAGGTTTTTCACGTCCTCGATGTCGTCGGGCTTGGCATTGCTGCCGCCGAGCAGATCCTTGATCTGCGCGGCCGCATCGTCGGCGTCGAAGATCGAGAAGCTGCGCTTCAGGCCGACATGCTGGTGCTCGATCTGCAGGAACTTCAGCCCCAGCGCGTGGAACGTGCAGATCGTCACCTCGGCCGCATCCTCGGCGCGCAGACGCTTGGCCACACGCTCGCGCATCTCCTTGGCCGACTTGTTGGTGAAGGTGATCGCCGCGATGCGCTTGGCCGGATAGCGGCCGATGCCGATCAGATGGGCGATTTTCTCCACGATCACGCGCGTCTTGCCACTGCCGGCACCGGCCAGCACCAGCAACGGCCCCTGGGCATGGAGCACGGCAGCACGTTGGGGAGGATTGAGCTTGTCGAGCATGAGCGGTTCCACAGGCAGACGGCCATTTTAGCCAGCCCAGGCCGACCCGGCCTGTACCGGGGGAATGAATGGAGGACAGCGCCATTGCCCACTAGCGGGTGTGCTAGGTTTGGCCGGTCACCGACATGATCCGGAGCCTGACCATGCCGTCTGTCCGCCCTGTTGTTGCAACACTGCTGCTGGCCTGCCTGGTGGCTCCGCCGCCGCTGACCGCTGCGGACAGCGAAGGACCGTCCATCCACATGGACGAGGACCTGCTCATGGCCGGCCTGGCGAACAGCCACGGAGACCTGTACTTCCGCCGCACGGCCCAGCTCTCCCTGGAGGCCGGCAGGAACGACCAGGCGATGCGCCAACTCAAGCGGGCGGCTCATTTCGCCGACAAGCCGTCCCAGGCCCTGGTGGCTGAAATCCTGTGGAATGGCTCACACGGCCAGCCACAGGACCGGCCGGCGGCCTACGCATGGATGGATCTGGCCGCCGAACGGGGTTACCCCGAGCTGCTGCGCCTGCGTGAGGCCTACTGGGCGGCCCTGTCTCCGGCCGAGCAGGCCCAAGCGCTGGCCGTGGGTCGCAAGTTGTATGAACGCTATGGCGATGAGGTCTCCCGCCCGCGTCTGGCGAGGCAACTGCGCCGGCAGGCAAACAAGGTCGCCGGCAGCAATACCGGGTTTGCCGGCGGGGTCACCATCCTGGCCCTGTCACCGGGGGGCAGTGGCGTCCGGCGTGCGGCGGCGAGCCCGGGAATGGAAGGTGACAATTTCGCCCCGGTGGTAACCATCGCCGGAAGCCGCTTTTATGCACCCCATTACTGGAAGCCTGAACTGTATTTCCAGCATCAGGACCGCAACTGGCGCGTCGGCGTGAGCGAGCAACGCCTCGGCTCGACCGAGGTCGGCCCCCTGACACCGGTCAAACGCTGACTGCGCCTCGAGCCCCCTCCCATGTCGCGGTAAAATCCCGCCATGGCCAAGCTCTATTTCTATTATTCGGCGATGAATGCCGGCAAGACCACCACCCTGCTGCAGTCGGCGCACAACTACCGCGAGCGCGGCATGCGGGTGGCGATCCTGACGCCGCATCTGGACCACCGCGCCGGTACCGGCATGGTCGCCTCGCGGATCGGCCTGCAGGCGCAGGCCACCGCCTTCGAGCGCGATACCGACCTGGAGAAGCTGATCCAGCAGGACATTGCCGCCCACGGCAGGCTCGGCTGCGTACTGGTGGACGAGGCGCAGTTCCTGAGCAAGGCGCAGGTCTGGCAACTGTCCGAGGTGGTCGACCAGCTGCGCATCCCGGTGCTGTGCTACGGGCTGCGCACCGATTTCCGTGGCGAGCTGTTTGAAGGCAGCCAGTACCTGCTGGCCTGGGCCGACGAGATGCAGGAGATCAAGACCATCTGCCACAGCGGCAAGAAGGCGACGATGACCGTGCGCGTGGACGAGAACGGCTTTGCCGTGCAGGACGGCCCGCAGGTGGAGATCGGCGGCAACGAGCGCTATGTGTCGGTGTCGCGTGCCGAATTCAAGAAGATCACCCGTGGCGAAGGCCGGATCGACCCGATGCAGGCGCCGCTGCCGTTGTAGGTACGAGGGCACCCCGCACCCGGAGCCACGGGGAATGCCCATGCGTGGCGCGTCCCGCATCTACGGTTTCGGGATTTCCAGGGCGACCTGTTCCGCCGCCGGGTCGCACGTGGCGCAGCCCATGCCGG
>NZ_BAZI01000229.1 GCF_001310775.1 Stenotrophomonas pictorum JCM 9942 | reverse complement strand
TCTGCAGCTTGGCGCGCAACCGCTTGTTGGCGCCGACACCGCCAGCGACCACCAGCACATCGCAGCCGGCCGCATCCAGCGCACGTCCGCACTTGATGGCCAGCGTGTCGACCACCGCATCCTCGAAACCACGCGCGATGTCGGCACGGGTCTGCTCACTCTGGTCACTGTCGCGCCAGGCCAGCAACACCTGGGTCTTGAGACCGGAAAAACTGAAATCCAGCCCCGGGCGATCGGTCATCGGACGGGCGAACTTGTAACGCCCGGGCGTACCGGTCTCGGCCAGCCGGGCCAGCTGCGGCCCGCCCGGATACGGCAGACCCATCAATTTGGCGGTCTTGTCGAAGGCCTCACCGGCGGCATCGTCCAGGGTTTCGCCGAGCAGGCGGTACCTGCCGATCGCGTCGACCGCGATCAGCTGGGTATGGCCACCGGACACCAGCAGCGCCACGAACGGCGGCTCCGGCGGATCATCCTCCATCAGCGGCGCCAGCAGGTGCCCTTCCATGTGGTGTACGCCGATGGCCGGCACGTCCAGTCCCCAGGCCAGCGCGCGTGCCACCCCGGCACCCACCAGCAGCGCGCCGACCAGACCGGGCCCAGCCGTGTAGGCCACCCCGTCGATCTCGGACATGGCGATGCCGGCCTCGTCCAGGGTCTGCCGGATCAGCGGCAGGGTCTTGCGGACGTGGTCGCGGCTGGCCAGCTCCGGCACCACTCCACCGTATTCAGCGTGCAGCGCGATCTGGCTGTAGACCGCATGGGCGCGCAGCGCCGCCGCACCGGACAGGCCGGTGTCGTACACCGCCACGCCGGTCTCATCGCAGGATGATTCAATACCGAGAACTTTCATGCCACTATTGTGGACCTGCGCGGAGGTCTTGGCGATGCATCAAGATCCGCCCGCAGCCTTGCAGTGGCGGGCTTGCAGCCACTGGCCGCGCGTAGGCGGATGACCTGCTTGGCCCTGCCCTCTTGCATGGCTCGCCAAAGCCGATATAATGCGCGGCTCGCCGGGCGTGACCCGGTTTCATTGTGTCCCGGAGATTCCATGCCCAGCGTTAAAGTCCGCGAGAACGAGCCCTTCGAGTTTGCTCTCCGCCGCTTCAAGCGCACTTGCGAAAAGGCCGGTGTGCTGGCCGAAACCCGCAAGCGCGAGTTCTATGAAAAGCCGACCCAGGAACGCAAGCGCAAGGCTGCTGCTGCCGTGAAGCGCCAGCTGCGTCGTTCCTCGCGTGACGTTACCAAGCGTCAGCGGCTGTACTGATCGTACGTGACTCCTGAACGGGGGGCTCTGGCCTTCCGTCCTGGAGTAAAAGCCGGCACGCGCAAGCGTGGCCGGCTTTTCGCGTTCGCGGCGCTTGACTATTCCCAGCGCCTCACCGTATTCCCGATCCCGCAACGAGGTGATCCATGAGCCTGAAGCAACAGCTGACCGATGACATGAAAGCCGCCATGAAGGCCGGCGACAAGCACTCCCTGGGCGTGATCCGCCTGATCAACGCGGCCATCAAGCAGCGGGAAGTGGACGAGCGCATCGAGCTGGACGACGCCGCGGTGATCGCCGTGCTCGACAAGATGGTCAAGCAGCGCAAGGACTCGGTGACCCAGTTCGAAGCCGCCAACCGTGAAGACCTTGCCGCCATCGAGCGCGACGAGATCGGGGTGATCGAGCGCTACGTGCCGGCGAAGATGGGCGAGGCCGAGATCCAGACCGCCATCACCGCCGCCATCGCCGAAACCGGCGCCAGCAGCGCCGCCGACATGGGCAAGCTGATGGGCGTGCTCAAGCCCAAGCTGGCCGGCCAGGCCGATATGGGCCTGGTGTCCAAGCTGGTCAAGCAGGCCTTTGCCGGCTGAACCGGCCCGCCCGCGCTGTCCCGACAAGGCCCGCCAACGCGGGCCTTGTCGTTTGCGCAACTGCCGCAGACCCGCCAGCACAACGCTCCGGAGCCCTCGGCAGGGAACATGAAGCACGCTCCGGAACCTGCCTTCCCGCCCCTACGGCGGCAACGCCACGCAATCCCCAACACCACGCCCGGCACCCTCGTTTCATCCCGGCCCACGCCCGGTTTTGCTAGAACAACGCCCTGCCTTCAGCCGAGACCACCGATGCCAGCGAGCCGCCCCGCTTTGCACACCTTCAAATCCCGCCTGGAGCGGCTGCAGCAGAGCCTGCCGGCCGCATTGGTACGTCGCTTCATCGACACCGATGTGATGACCCAGGCCGCCTCGCTGGCGTTCTACACCCTGCTGTCACTGGCCCCGCTGCTGATACTGCTGTTGTGGCTGACCGCCTCGCTGTATCCGCCCGCGCAGCAGGCGCTGATCGATCAGATCGTGTCGCTGGCCGGGCCCAGCGTGGCCGCGGTGGCGCAGACCGTGATCGCCAATGCCCGCGCCCAGCCCGATCTGGCTCGCTGGCCGGGATCTGGAGCCTGGCTTTGCTGTTGATCGGCGCCACCGTCGTGTTCGCGCAGCTGCAGGCGGCACTGAACCTGATTTTCCGTACCGATTCGACCCGCTTTGACGGCTTTGCCGGCTGGCTGAAGAAACGCGTGTTCTCCGCCGGCGTGGTGCTGGCGCTGGGCTTTCTGCTGATCGTCTCGATGGTCGCCACCACCGCGCTGCAGGTGGTCTTCGCTCAATTGCCCTCGTTGCTGCCGGCGGTGGGCTACACCACGACGCTGCTGCTGTACGCGCTGGGCTTTGCCTTCCTCTACCACTACCTGCCCGACCGCCCGGTCGACTGGCGCCAGGCCTTTCTCGGCGGCGCCATCACCTCGGCGCTGTTCACCTTTGGCCGCTACGCGATCGGCCTGTACCTGGCCAATACCGCGCCCGGCAGTGCCTACGGCTCGATGGGCGCACTGGTGATCATGCTGGTCTGGGTCTACTACGCCAGCGTGGTGTTCTTCGCCGGTGCGCTGATCACCGCGGTGATCGACGAACGCGCCCATGTCGCGCGCAGCAGTGCCACCGCGCCTGCCGGGGCCACCGCACCCTAGTACACTTGCATCACTCTTTTGCCATGACCGCCTTACGGTGGTGTGTTCTTTCGCCGCATGGCCAGACTTCCCGACGCCTTCATCGACGACCTGCTCGCCCGCACCGACATTGTCGAGGTGGTCGGCACACGCGTGCCGCTCAAGCGCCAGGGCAAGGAGTACGCGGCGCGCTGCCCGTTCCATGACGAGCGCTCGGCCTCGTTCACCGTTTCACCGACCAAGCAGTTCTATCACTGCTTCGGTTGCGGCGCGCACGGCACCGCGATCAGCTTTCTGATGAATTACGACCGCCTCGAGTTTCTCGATGCGGTGGAGGAACTGGCCAAGCGTGTGGGCATGGAAATCCCGCGCGAAACCAGTGCGCGCACCGCGCAGCAGCAGGACGACAGCCGCGACCAGTACTCGGCGCTGGATGCGGCCAGCCGTTTCTTCCAGAAGCAGCTGGAAAGCAGCGACAAGGCCCGCGCCTATCTGGATGGCCGCGGCGTGGACGCCGACACCCGCACCCGCTTCGCCATCGGCTACGCACCGGACGGCTACAGCGCGCTGAAGGATGCGCTGGGCAAGGACGAGCGGCGCATGAAGCTGCTCGAGCGCGTCGGCCTGTTCTCCAAGAACGACCGCGGCCACGTCTACGACAAGTTCCGCGACCGGGTGATGTTCCCGATCTTCGACCGCCGCGGCCGCGTCATCGCCTTCGGCGGGCGCGTGTTCGAGAAGGACGACGGCCCCAAGTACCTCAACTCCCCCGAGACCGCGCTGTTCCACAAGGGGCGCGAGCTGTACGGCCTGTGGCAGGTGCGCCAGGCCAACCAGAAGATTGAGCGGCTGATCGTGGTCGAGGGCTACATGGATGTGGTCAGCCTGTTCCAGTTCGGCGTCACCCAGGCGGTGGCGACGCTGGGCACGGCAACCACGCCGGACCATGCCGAGCTGCTGTTCCGCAACGCGCCGGATGTGTATTTCTGCTTCGACGGGGACGCCGCCGGGCGCCGTGCCGGCTGGCGCGCACTGGAATCGGTATTGCCCCGCATGAAGGACGGCCGTCAGGCGTTCTTCCTGTTCCTGCCCGATGGCGAGGACCCGGACAGCATCGTGCGCAAGGAAGGCGCCGCGGGCTTTGATACGCGCCTGAAACAGGCCACGCCGCTGTCGCAGTTCTTCTTCGACGAGCTGACCCGCGAGATCAACCTGGGCACGCTCGACGGCAAGGCACGCCTGGCCGAGCGCGCGCGGCCGATGCTGGCGCAGATTCCCGATGGCGCTTTTGCCGACCTGATGAAACAGGAACTCGCGCGCCTGACCGGTATCGGCAGCACCTCCGGCGCCATGCCCGCCGCCCCGCGTCCTGCCGCGCGCAACACGGTGC